>CAZMLP010000657.1:0-10908 GCA_964566745.1 uncultured Verrucomicrobiota bacterium
ACGGCCAACGCTGGGAAGGACACCTTCCCTGACCCGAGCACCTCGGCGGTGCAGTTCACAATCACCGTCACGGACACCGCCGATCTCCCGGCGTTCTCCGGTCTGAGCGGCGCCTACACGATGACCAAGAACACGACCAAGGTCATCACCTTCGCCGTGAACGACCCGGATGTTGCAGACCAGACAAAGGTTGCAGTCACGGCGGCCTCCTCGGATCCGACCATCGCGGATTTCCCTGCGGACATTCAGATTGGTGTCAACGGCGGAAATCGGGTGATTAGTGTCACTCCCAAAACGGGAAAGACCGGGGTGATCACCATCACTCTGACCGCTCAGAACGTGGATTCGTCTGGTAATGCGCAGGCCACCCCGGCGGCCACCGCGACTACGTCGTTTACGTTGGACGTCCAGGACAAGAACGCCCCTCCCACCATCACTTTGGGGACACCCAAGGACATTAGCGCGGACGAGGACTCCTCTAACATCACCTACATCGTGCATGTTACCGACCCGGAGACCACTGACTACACTCAGATCGCTGTGACTGCGACCTCGGATAATCAGGGAGTTCTCCCTGACACGAAGATCTTTGTCGCGAGCCTGTCCGGTGATCCCGGCGGCCGCATGTTGATCTTCACTCCGAATGCCAATTCGAATGGCGTGGTGAACGTCACGGTGAGCGCCAAGGATACTGGTTCCGGTGCGCTCGCGGCTGTAACCAGCACGGCCACCTTCAAGTTGACCATCAATCCGGTCAACGATGCTCCGACGATCAGTGGTTTGCCGGCAAAAACCTCGACCACCGAGGACACCTTGCTCACCTTGCCGTTTACATTGGCCGACGTGGATAACGCGCTCAGTGGCCTGACGTTCACTCTTGCGTCCACCAATACTTCAGTGGTGGCGAATAGTGGCATTACGGTCACTGGCACGAACGGCAACATGGTGTTGAACATCCTGCCTGTCACCAACGCCAGCGGCCTGACCCGCATTGACATCAAGGCCAATGACGGAACGGCTGATTCCGCGACCTACAGCATCCTGTTGACGGTCATTGAAGTGAATGATCCGCCGGTGATTACGGCTCCGAGTACCTTGAGCACTGGAGAGGATGAGAACTTTTCGTTCACCTTCTCCATCTCAGATGTGGAATCCACCGTTGCCAGCAAGATGCTGAACAACAATTGGCCGGATTCCTCGATCACCTATCATCACGTCTCGGCGGTGGTTATTTCCGATCCGAGCCATGTTCTGGCCTCGACGGTTCTGCCGCTGGATAACGGCGCCGGGTTCACGAACGACGTTCGCAAGGTCAGCGTCACAGTTTCTCCGCACGCCTCGGGCAACGCGGTGATCGAGCTTTCTGTGACGGACACGGGTGACGTTCAATCGATCCCTGGCCAACCGGATAACCAGTTGGCGCCACAGACAACCCGTTGGGACATCAACGTCTCTGTGAACTTTATCAATCACGCGCCGACAATCGATCCGATCGCGAGCCTGACTGTGAATGAGGATACCTCCACTCCACCGTTAGCGTTCAAGATTGGTGATATTGAGACCGCTCCGGCGAATCTGACTCTCACGGGCACGTCGTCTGATCAGACCGTTGTCGCCAACAGCGGTATCGTGTTTAGCGGCACGGCGACCAACCGCACGGTTGTGGTTACGCCAGTGAAGGATGCCAACGGCTCGGCTGTTATCACTGTTGCCGTGTCGGACGGCGCTCTGACGAACTCGACCAGTTTCACGGTGACCGTGACTCCGGTGAATGACCCGCCGGTGCTCAGCACTATCGCGGATCAAACGACGCTGGAGAACACTGACACTCAGTTGATTCATTTCACTGTAACTGATGCCGAATCGCCCGCCGGTGGAATTATCGTCAGCGGTGATACCAGCGACGCCAGCATTGTTCCGAAGCAGAATATCTTCTTCGGGGGTAGCGGCAGCAACCGCGCGATGATCATCACTCCGGCCCGGAATGCCTCCGGCGTGGTGACAATCAGCGTGATTGCTGACGACGGTTCACCGTTGAACAACCTGTCCACGAACAAGTTCAAGCTCACAATCACGGGTGTGAACAACTCCCCGACCATCAGTTCGATCGCTGACCAATCGGTGGATCAGAACAAGACGCTCAGCGGCATAGCCTTCACCGTGTTGGATTCTGAGACCGCTCCTCCGTTTTTGGTTGTGACGGCGACGGCGAGCAATCCGACTCTGGTGCCGGACGACTCGATCTTCCTGGGTGGCGGCAGTTCGAACCGCACCATGGCGATTGTCCCGGCCACTGGAAAGAGCGGGGCAACGACGATCACTGTCAAGGTGACGGATGATGGTGGGGCCAGTGCGACCACGAGCTTCGTTCTCACCGTCCGCGCGGTCAACCAGCCGCCGACGATTGGTGTGATTGCGAACCAGACGATCAGCGAGAATACGACACTCGGCCCGATTCCGTTCACGGTTTCGGATAGCGACTCGCCGAGCTTCACGGTCAGCGCCACTTCCTCGACCCAGGCTGTGGTTCCCAACTCGGGAATTGCGTTGGGTGGCAGCGGTGGAAATCGCACGATCACCATCGTTCCGGCGAGCAATCAATCCGGTGTGACCACGATCACGATCCAGGCGACGGATGACCTGAATGCCTCCTCGTCGCAATCCTTCACGGTTACGGTGAATCATGTGAATCAGCTTCCGACGATTCTGTCGATCGGCAATCTGACCACCAAGGAGGGCGTTGCAGTTTCCTCCAACTTCAGCGTCAGCGATGCTGAGACTGCGGCGGCCAACCTGACCTTGAGCGGCACATCCAGTAACACCGGCCTGTTGCCGAACGCGAACATCACGTTCGCCGGTTCCGGCCAAATCCGCACCGTCGCCCTGGCGCCGGTTGCTGGCAAGAGCGGCAGCGCCACGGTGACAGTGACTGTCTCGGATACCGATGGCGGCACGGCGAGCACAAGCTTCACCCTCACGGTGACCGGCATCAATCGCTCCGATTGGAATGGTGACGGTCTGTCCGACATCGTGTTCGAGAATGACAGCGGCTTTCTGGCGGTGTGGTTCATGAACCGCACCAACCAGATTGGCAACTCGTTCTTGAATCCGAGCAGCACGGGTGACGTGCGCTGGCAGATCGTTGGTTCCGGCGACTTCAATGGCGACGGTCAGGGCGACATGCTCTTCCAACATCAGGATGGCACCTTGGCTGTCTGGTATATGAATGGCACGAACCTTACCACCGCGTCCGTGTTGAATCCTTCCAGCCCCGGCGACGCTCGCTGGCATGTTGCCGCGACTGCCGATGTGAACAAGGATGGCAAGCGCGACATTCTGTTCCAGCACCAGGACGGTTCGCTGGCGGTTTGGTACATGAACGGCACAACGTTGATCAGTGGTTCTCTGTTGACTCCGGCGAAGGTTGATCCGGTTTGGCAATTGGTTGCCGCTGGCGACTTCAATGGCGACGGAGATGCTGACTTGATCTTCCAGAACAGGTCCAATCGCAATCTGGCGGTTTGGTATATGCATGGAGCCACGTTCCAGGACAGCGAGTTGCTGAATCCGTTCGACCCGCTGGCGGGTTGGCATGTGGTTGGCTCGGCTGACTACAACGGTGATGGTCAGGCCGATCTGATCTTCCAGAACGACACCGGCGCGGTGGAATTCTGGTTCATGAAGGGCCCGAACGGTGTTGAGCGTCCTTTCCTCAATCCGGTCTCTGCCGGTCAGGATTGGCACGTTGTGGCTCCGAGATAAGTTAGCCAAAGTTTAAACAAGACCACCCTGAGGCGGCTCCGGCTTGCCTCAGGGTGGTTCCTTTTTGGACGGCAACATGAGTGGAAGCGGGCGCAACACAAGCGACACGAAGAAGAAAATGCCTCGCTGGCAGAGGTTCGCGCGTGCCCGCGCTTACCGGCTCGGTTTGGCGATGCAAGAGGCCGCCACCGTGCCGGGATACTGGCAGGCGCGACGGCTAAAGTGGGAAATGTCCCACGTGCAAAGACTGAAACGTTGGGCGGAAGAGGGGTTCAAAGCAGACGTGGTCCTGGATATAGGGGCGAATTCAGGGGAGTGGAGTGAAATGTGCGGTAAGTTCTTTGAACCCTGGCTCATCTGTTTGGTCGAACCTCAAAGCGCCTTTCATCAACAGATTGCCGGGCGAGCTAAGGCGCAGAAAGGCGAATGGCGGCTCTTTCCTGTGGCTTTGGGCGACTCGCCGTCCGAGGTGACCTTGCATCTCACGGAGAATCGCGCCGCCTCGTCCCTGCTAAAGCCGTTAGACAGCGGGGTGCCATCTGCTTGGGGTACCGGGGCGGTGGCGACAGAGAAAGTACGGGTGGAACGGTTGGATGACCTGTGGCGGGCCGGTCGTTTGGAGGCGCCCGATTTGGTCAAAATTGATGTTCAAGGATTTGAGGGGGCCGTGGTTTCCGGCGGACGGGAGGTGCTTTCCCGCTGTCAGCGATTGGTGGTTGAAGTATCATTATCGCCGATTTATGAGGGACAGCCCTTGATCGGCGAAATGATCCAGACTTTGGGTGGACTGGGATTGGTAGTGGAGGACATTAGCGAGACTTGCCGGTCCTGGCCGGACGGGAAACTCTGGCAAGTTGATCTTTGGATGCGTAGAAAGGGAGCGTGACCGCGACTGAATTACTGTCGAGTTATCAAAAGTTTCGGCGATATGGCATGGCGCCAGCCTGGCGCAAGCCGTTAATTGATCCGGCGCGGTTCTTGGGCAATCAGCTTCGGAAGAGGCTCCGTTTCATAGCCCCGGCCGGAGGGGAACGCCAAGTCATGGCGTTTCACATGCCGGCGTTTCATGTTGTCAATGGGGAGGCTGTTAGCGAAGAGATCGCCGGTTACGGCGTTTACGAGCCGAAACTGACCGAGGCGTTTCTCTTGCTCGTAAAGCCGGGAGACGTGGTGGTGGATGTGGGAATGCACTTGGGGTATTACACGACACTGTTTGCAAGCCTGGCTGGACCGGCAGGAGAGGTACATGCCTTTGAGCCGACGCCCAGCACGCGGGAGTTGGCCAGCGGAAATGTGGGGCGGTTTGCCAATGTGCGCGTCCATCCGTTCGCGCTGTGGTCGTCCCCCCGTCAGATGAAATTTCATGACTACGGCTTGCGGTGGATGGCTTTTAACAGTTTTACGGACGCAAAGCTCGAGGGTGGCCCGGTTAAAACGAATGAGATCGAGGTGAGTTGCACGACACTCGACGAGTTTCGGCGTGGCTTGGCCCGTCCGGTCAAGGTAATGAAGATCGACGCGGAATCGGCCGAGCTCGACATTATTCAAGGCGGGCGCGACATGTTAATGGGGGACCGGCCAGTGGTCTCGATGGAAGTGGGCGACACCGGCAGCGGCACTCGAAGCGGCGCGGTAATTGACGCCATGGTGGCGCTGGATTACCGCCCCTGGGAGTACAATGACGGCGGATTTCGACCGCATGAGCGCCGCGCCAGTTACAGTTACGACAATCTGATTTTTGCCCACAAATCGGTTCCCGCCCTGCCCGCTTGAGCTCGCGTCTCATCGCCGTCGGTTGTTATCAGATCGTTTTTCTGGCGTCCGGGCTGGTTGGAATCCGGTTGCTCACGCATCTGGTGCCGGAGGAGGTCTTTGGAGCCTACCAAGTCTATTTCATCACCCTGACGACGCTGGGACTGCTCGTGACGCATCCCGGCATCATCAATTACGCGTCCCGGTACTGGCAGCGGGAACGCGCGCGGGGTGATCAATTTGCACGGTTCCTCTGGCGGACAAGCATGGCTCAAGCGTGGCCCTTGGCAGCTCTATTGGCGGTGGTGACTGTGGCGCTGGCGGCGTGGAAGCACACGCCGGGGACATGGCTGCTTTTTCCGCTGGCATGGCTCAGCGCGCTCATCACGGCCCTGGCCTCCATCGCCAATCTCGTGCTGAACGCGGGCGAGCGGCATTGGGCCATTTTCGCGCTGGGCGGGCTAGGGGCGGCGGCGCGGGCGTTGCTGCCGTTTGCCATGGCGGTATGGTGGGGGCCGACACTGGAGGCGCTTGAGGCTGGCTATGCCATACAGTCCGTGCTGGTGCTGGGCTTGATCCTCGTGCTTTTTCGGCGGGCCGCGCAAGGACCGGCGCCCGCCCCGGAGGTTCGGGACGCCTGGCTGGCCGAGTTGCGAACCTATGGACGACCGTTCATTATTTTGGGTGTCGGCGGCTGGCTGTTGCAATACGCGGACCGGTGGGTGATTTCCTGGTTTATCGAGGAAAAGCAACTTGGCTTGTTTGTATTGGCGTCGGTATTGAGTTCTTACGTTCCCAATCTGGTGCAGACCACCTTGATGCAACTGCTTTTTCCCCGTATCTTCCGACAATCAGATCACGCCACCACACTTGAGGAATGGCGGTCCATTGCGGGACAGTGCGATCGCGCGAGCTGGATGTATCTCTCGCTCTCCTGCGCCGGCTTGGTGGCCCTGTGGGCTGGCGGAAATTTGCTAGTGGGACGTTTGATTCACATCAAATATGGTCCGGCCATGGCTTTGGTGATCCCCGCCGGAATGGCGACATTGACCGGCCTGGCAAACCAGTTTCAATTTCTCTTGCTGCAAGGCCGCCGCAACAGCGCGGACATGGTCCGGGTGACCTTGATCCTGGCGGCGGTGAAGACGACGGGCAGCGTGATCGCGGCGGCGATTTCGTGGTCATGTTTTTTGGGCTGGCTGGTGGTGTCGTTGCCGGTGAGTGTGGTGCTGGGGCGAATGCTGATTCACCGGGCCGCGTTCCAGGCGGAACCCCGGGTAGCCACGAGTTGAAAGCGGCCCGATTTTTCTTTCATGAACAAGTTGTTAACCACCTCGAACCAACGATACTGGCACACAGAGGCCAGCGTTCGGGATGAATGGGTGAGACGCGCGGCCGCCAAATTTCCGGCCGGCAGCCGCGTGCTGGACGCCGGCGCCGGTTCCAGCAAATACCGGCCGTTTTTCTCCCATTGCCGCTACGAGACGCAGGATTTTTGCCAGTACGAGGGGACCCTGGTTGAGTATCTGCAGCCCATTGACCATGTGTGTGACATCGAGAATATTCCGCTGCCGGATGCCTGCATGGACGCGATCGTTTGCACCGAGGTGATCGAGCATGTCGTGGATCCGCCGCGCGTGCTGAAGGAACTCGGACGTCTCCTCAAGCCAGGAGGCACCCTGTTGCTGACCTCGCCAATGATTTCCCACCTGCACATGGAGCCGTACCATTATTTCGGCGGCTTCACCCATTATTGGTACCGGCATTGGCTGCCGAAGCTTGGTTATGAAATCGAGAGCATCACTCCCGTGGGGGGGCCGGGCCGGAGTTGCGCCACTTTCATCCTCGCGTTCTATCAGCAGTGGTCGGCCACGGAGAAAAAGACGGGCGGCTGGCGCCGGGTGGTTTCCTGGCCGTTCCGGATGATCGCGCGCGTGTTCGCGTTGTACTTGATGCCCCGTTTGCTGCCGCAGTTTGACGGATGGCTGGGGAATGACGTGATCTGCAGCGGTTATATGGTGATCGCGACCCGCGCCAAGGCCTGAGACGCATGAAGGCGTGGCGCGCAGTCTTTTCGATCGTGCCGGATTGCCATGTGCCGACGGGCTACTATCGCCTGCTTTGGGGAAGGCATTTTTATGACGGCATCCGGTCGGTCGTGCCGGCCACCGTGATTCCGGAGGACGTCGATTTTTCCTGGGCCAAGACGCAACCGTTTGTTGAATCAGACGCTATCCGGCGAGGGCGCGCCGAGTGCTCCCAAAAAATCGGCGAGCAGATTCGCCGCGCGCACGACCGGCACGGGCTCGACGCGGTGCTGTCTTATTGTTTCGCGCGCGACTTGGATTTGGGACTGGTCAGGGAGACCATTCAATCCGGCATTCCCTGGGTCAACTTCTTCTGCGATAGCACGCACCTTTTTCCGGAGGTCGAGCCGCTGGCCCGTGTCGTCTCACTGAACTGGTTTCCTGAAGGCGCGGCCATCCCGCGTTACAAAGAAATTGGCGCCTCGGTCTTTCACCGAACCTATGCAATGAACCCGGCGCACTTGCCGGAGAGCGGCTCCCGCTCGGGAAAACATCCGGTGGTGTTCATCGGCCTGCCCTCGACCAATCGCATCACCCAGCTCGGATTGCTGCGCTTGCTGGGCTGTCCAGTTACGATTCGCGGGCACGGTTGGGTGGGTGGCGGCGCGGACCCGTTTTACAACGCCGAGCCGGCATGGCGCCGGTTATTGCGTTCGCTGGTCCGGCGCGGCGCGGTGGAGAAGCTGGTCCGGCGAGCCGTCTGGCCGTTGGTGCGACCGCAAGCGCGGGGACCGCTTGAGGACGCCGAGTTCACGGCGTTTTTGCGCGAAAGCCGCATTGTGTTGGGGCTCAACCAAGGACGGGATGAGCACGGCGTCGCGGCCAGTTATTTGAAGTTCCGTGACGTGGAGTTTCCCGGCTACGGCTGCTGTTATTTAACCGAGCATAGTGACGACCTCGAGGAGGCGTTTGAAATTGGCAAAGAGGTGCTGGCGTACCGCTCGATGGCAAGCGCGGCCTCGCATATTAAACGGCTGCGTGACCGGCCGGAGCTGGCGGCAAGCATTGGCGCCAAAGGCCGGAAGCGGGTGCTTGCGGACCACACCTGGGAGGTCCGGCTGCGCGAGTTGGCCACCGCCTTGTGACGATGGATCAACCGAGTCTCGGCGCGCCACGAAGATAAGAGCGAGGCGAGAAGCGTGAAAGTATTCCGAACGGGACCATGTCCGCCGGGTGGAAGGGGCGGGGACCGAAACGGGCCGCCGAGAGGCGCGGTAGCGCTGAAATTTCCAGGACTAGTTTTGTGAACTTCTCGTGGTAAGCGTCGCCCAGGTGCCCCTTTACCGCGCTTTGTGAGCGTGCCCGCAGCTCGCGCCAGCCTGCCTCCGACAGGGTGGCCAAACCCTTCACGATTCGCGCGACCGTGGTGAAATCCTCCTGCTGGTGGAGCAAATCCGGGCGAATCTGCTCCACATAGGCGTCGCCGCCACTGTTCATGCGCGGATAGAGCGGCACGGCTCCGGTGTTCAAGGCCTCCAGCAGCGAGATGGGCAGCCCCTCGTAATCGCTCGTGAAAATGATGATGTCCCACGAGGCGAGCACTCTCCAGTAGTCATCGCCGCCGCGTCGTCCCAGAAATTTCACGCGAGGATGGGAGCCGATTTGCCCGCGCAACCACGCCTCGTCCGCGCCGTCCCCGAGCAACTCGAATTGGTAATCCAACTTCGCCGCATCCAGCGCGCTCAGAAGAGCCGGCAGCCGGTCCACACGTTTTTGTTGGCGAACCAGGCGAGCATTGAAACCAATGACCAATGGGCGGCCGCTCACGAGAGTGCGATGCGTCGGAACCGGACAATCACTAACGGGCACCGGCAGCACCCCGATGCGAGCCGGGGCCAATTCGGGCAGATAACGCGTGACAATGTCCCGCAATGGCTCGCTGACGCAGAGAAATCCATCTGTCAAACCCTTCAGCCCCGCCACATATTCCTCCACCCCCGGCCACCAGGAGTGGAACAGAACCACGCGACGCGTGGCGCCGTCCAAATCCGCGAAGAAGGGGATTCCCCAGCCGTTATGATACATCGCCACGTCGCCGCCGCCCTTGGGCAACACGGCTTCGAACTGTCGGCGCGCCGCTCGGGTCGTCGTGCGCCAACTAAAACCGAGACCACGAACGCGCGGCTCGGAGGTTCCCGGAGGATCAAAGAAAGCAACGATGTCCGAGTCCAGCTTCCATTGGGCATCACGCGCCAAGTGCCGCCGCAACATGGACTGCACGCCCCCCATCGCCTGGTAGTGGGTGAAGTAGTGCGTGAGCCGGAGCGGATTCATGGAGTCGGAGGGAGCCACGCCAGACACGAGCCGCGCGAGATCATGACGCGCCGGGCGGGAGCGCGCTGCCGGCGGTGCTGTAACGCTTTTTGTACCATTCCCGGTCAGCCACCATCTCGTTGTTTTCCAGCTTGAGCCACGGTTGGAGGCCGGCGGGCAACACCGGCTTGACCGCGCAAAAGGCGAAGTTGTTGCACTGCTTCGGGAACACGAGAAAAATCAGGCGCAGGAAAGGCAGGCCCAGTTTGAACATGAGCACCAGCAACTTGTTGTTCAGGTTCGCGAGTCGGGTGGGAATCGCGAGGGCATAGAAGTAAAGGAAGCGCGGGTTGCCCCACGGGGAATGGGTGCGGATCGTTTTCTCCACCTCGCGCTCGTTCCAACGATAAACGAAATTGGGAATGGGCCCGTTTCTCAGCCCGCCATGCACGTAGTCAAGCGAGACTGGCGAGGTCTCGTACTCTTGCGCGAAGTTCAGTCGCACGGCGATCCGCGAGACCCATGAGTCCCGCGGCTCGAAGACGACAATTCCCAGGCGCGCGACGCGGTGCATCTCCAGCAACCCTTTGTGCGGCGACTGGCAGTGATGCAAGCCGTCATGCACCACGCAAAAATCGAACTCGTTGTCCGCGAACGTGAGGTTCTCCACATCCTGGTAGCTCCACTCGAAGGGCGCCATGTGGCCCGTGAAGCGCGCGTCCAGATTGGAAAGCACGACATGCTTGAAACCGAGCGAGGAGAAAGTGTCGCGATCATGCAATCCGGCGCAAACGATGAGGATTCGATGGTCCCGGGAGAGCACACCCTGGTCCAGCAACTTTTTCAGCGTCCCGGCATAAAAGCCTTCCTGCGATTGGCTCATGAAAGCGTTGAAATAGTAGTCCAACGGACCAAACGACAACCAGAATTATCGGCGCGCCACATGGTCAACAGTGCGGGGGAAAAACCTTCGTCACATTCGCCAAGGCGCGGGCGGCTTGCTCAACGGACGAGGAGGCGTTCACCACAATCGCGGCCCGGGCCGCCTGCCACA
>CAZMLP010000658.1:0-4994 GCA_964566745.1 uncultured Verrucomicrobiota bacterium
TCGCCTCGACGGGCGTTCCGCGAAATTGAAACGCGTTTTCCCGCAACGCATTGTCAAGCCGTTTCGCGCGCCTTTGTTGCCCGCCGCGCTTCGATTCCGAGCGGGCATTTACTCCTAACGACTTTTCAAACAGGCTCTTAGGTTTTTCGCTCGAACACCAGTTCCTCGCCCTTCGTTTTCACGCGAATCGCGTCGCCCGGCTTGAACTCTCCGTCCAGCAGCTTCACCGCGAGAGGGTCGAGCAATCGCTCCTGAATCGCGCGCTTGAGCGGTCCCGCGCCGCTTTTCTCGCCTCGCAGGGCAGATTCATCATAAACGGCGAATGGAGCGCCTGGTTACATTTCCAAAAGGGGGAATACGGGCTTTCGCAGGACAATTTCCCTTCGTGACGAATGTCCGTATTTCTTGTCTCATTGAAAGGGAATCTAAGGGGAATGTTTGGCGCTTAACCAATTTGAGAATAATTAGTGTTGTGAGGAATGTTACGGATACGAGACTGCCATGTCGTGAGGATCGCTTGCGGACGGGCGGCTTTACTTTGGTCGAATTGCTCGTGGTCGTCGCCATTTTGGGCATCCTCATGAGCATGTTGCTTTCCTCAATCCATCGCGCGAAAGAAAAGGGTCGGGAAACGCAATGTATGAACAATCTCCGTCAGATTGGCATCGGGATCAAAATGTACTATGACGACAACCGGCAAATGATTGTCGCGCCCTTCGGCGGCATCGATTCGTTGCCTGGATGCCTGGCCACCAATCATGGTCCGGCCACCTCGCGCAACCTGTATCCGTATCTGGGCAAATCGGAAGTGTTTCATTGTCCTCTGGACCAGGGAAAGTTCAGCGAGGACTGCTACCTCCACCCCAAAACGTCCTTGCTGCCTTCCTGCTGGAAGACACGGGGATATAGTTATGAATTCAATGACGGAGCGCCGATCGGGCCCAAATCCCCTTACCGGGGAACTCTCCATAGAGTTGCGGGCAGTCTGCTCGGCCGGCAAGAATCCTGGATTCCGAATCCGGTCAAATTCATTCTCATGCACGAGCCTCCTGCCGCGCCGCAAGTGTGCTATCACAATCAAATTCATTTTGAGCCTCGTTGGTACCAATGGCACCGGAACCGGGGTAAAACTCAATTTCTTAACCCTCGCAAGGCGCCCCTCAATTTCTATTCGAGCACCCTGTTCGCCGATCTTCACGTTGGATTCTTCAATTTCAGCAAGTCACTCACCACTGACCCAGACCATCCTTACGAGGAAACCAAGGACTGGATGTGGTATGTCGCTTTGCCTGATGAACCGTACAAGGACCGGAATCCTTTGCGCTGATTTGGGTGGCGGGAATCCGCGCGGCGGGTTCCCCCTCGGTCCGTAAGCTCATCCCCTGCCCTCGAACACCAATTCCTCGCCCTTCGCCGTCACGCGAATCACGTCGCCGGGCTTGAATCGTTCATCGGGAATTTTCGTCGCCCACCTGGCTGGCCTTCGTCACTTTCATGCTCCATTCTCTCCCCCCAAAGTTCACGACAAGCCCTGGAGCGCCAATATTCAAGGCCATACAGGTCACCGGACCAGCGCGTTGGTTTCCTTCCCGCTAAGCAGGCGCCAGCCGATGGAGCCGGCACCGGCGCCTTTCACCCAGGAGATTCGCGAAAACGGGTCGGGCCTCTGAGTATAGATGGCCCCGGACGACGCATCGATCAACCCCGACGGACTCGCTGGACCTTGGTTTGCGGCTTGAAAATCGTTGCCCGCAACGCCGCAAGTCACCGTTCCAGTTTCCCAGTTCGAGGAGACCGTGAAGCCGTATCCCCGGTGGACCTTGATCGCATAAGCCGTGCGGCCAAGAACGGAAAAAAATTGGTTATTAACGAGCGTCACATTGGTGGACCGCGCGTCCCGAAACCGGATGCCAACCCCATTGGTTCCGAAAATATCCCCGCAATCTTGCCAGATGTTGCCCTCCAGCGTCAGACCTGAAACCGCGTAGATTGTCAGCCCGTCATTCTGCACCTCTTTGAATACATTCCCGCTCAATGTGGCGTTGTAAACCCGGTTCGGAATTGCCTCCAAACCGAGGATCGGCTGGTTCGTCGCGTCAAAAATCACATTTCCCGACAAGACAACCCCGTTGGCGCCCCCCACCACAAACGGCCTTCCGCCAGCATGCGAGATATGGTTGCTGCTAAAAACGAGCTCATTGCTATGAGTGGCAAGCTCGTTTTGCCGTGACCGGAAAAAGAAGGCCGCTGCCCGGTTACTGGAAAAAGAATTCCCGGTGAAAGTGAACCGGGACGCGAAATTCGTAACACTCGCGTCAATCGAGACCCCCAGATCGGCGTACATGCCGCCATTCCGGTCAAAGACGCAACTTCGGACCGTTATTTCCCTGACTATATGCCAGGGGTTGCCGTCCGGCTCGACGTCGATAGCCCCCGGCATGGTGTTAGTGGAAAGCCGGGTGAAATAGCAACCTTGAATGGACAAGTCGTCGCAATCGATCACCGTGATCCCATTGCGGTTCGCGTAGTTGATCCCGTCGAATTTGCAGGAGTTGATCCGTATCCGTTGGTTGTGTCTCTCAATATTCGGAGTGTTGCCCGAGCCCAAATAAATCCCGTCTCCTTGGGGAGCTATGAATTCGCAGCCCTCCACCAGCACGTCACTGACGGCGTTCAAATTAAGCAGGAAATGATGCTCCGAAAATCCGGCCGTGTCACTCAAGCCGCGGAACTTCAGGTTCCGAATCATTATATTGGTCAAGTTGCCGGACACGTTGGCGGCGCCCCTATCGCCGGCATTGGCGGAAAGAACATAGCTCGTTCGTCCCGAAAGTTGTTTGAGGACGCCAGTTCCCTTTCCCTCGATGCGGATATTTGAGGCGAGATTCAAATTGCCGACCGCGTAGTTCCGCCGCAGCCAGAGAGTGCCCGCTTTGTTGGCGGCGACTGCGTCCAATGCGTCCTGAACCGGCGCGGTGTCGTCGGTGACCCCATCTCCTTTGGCTCCAAACATCTCCGCGTCCAGGCCATGAGTCGCCTCCCGAATCCATCGGCCCGACGAAGAAAGCGGCTTAAAGACAATTCCCCGATTGGTCGCAACTGTGCTGGCGGGATCGAAACCGAATGTTCCACCGCCCCCTTGGATTCCCGCATAATAACTGGCGACGTATGCATCGGCCGGGCCCGAGGGTGCTATTGTCACCAGCTCCGCAACGCTGTTTGCCGTCAGGATCGTTCGTTGTTGCGCAACGACCGGAAAAACCATTAGCCAAAACAAAATGAACGGAAATACCTTCATTCGGGCCGCGAATTTTCCAAAAGTTGTTCGCCCGTACCGGGCCGTCAAATATTTGTTGGACCATGTGTCGGGGCGTTCGCCTACCCCTTTCGCTCGAACACCAGCTCCTCGCCCTTCGTTTTCACGCGAATCACGTCACCCGGCTTGAACTCGCCGTCCAGTAGCTTCATCGCCAGCGGGTCGAGCAGACGCTCCTGGATCGCCCGTTTCAGCGGTCGCGCCCCGAACTGCGGATCATAACCTTCGTGCGCCAGCCACTTTTTCGCCTCCGCGTCCAGCTCCAGCGTCAGGTTCTGTTGCGTCAACCGCTTGCTGAGCCGCTGCAGTTGGATGTCCACGATGCGCCCGATCTGTGACTCGTCCAGGCTGTGGAACAAAATGATGTCATCCACGCGATTCAAAAACTCGGGCCGGAAATGGTTCTTCAATTCGTCCCGCACCCGTTTCTCCAAATCGGCCTGGCCCTTCGGCGTCACCTTTCCGCCCGCGTAAAATTCCTGGATCAACGGCGAGCCGATGTTGCTCGTCATGATCACCACCGTGTTCTTGAAATCCACCGTGCGGCCCTGGCCATCCGTGAGGCGGCCGTCGTCCAGCACCTGGAGCAGCACGTTGAACACGTCGTGATGCGCCTTCTCGATCTCGTCGAAGAGCACCACCGTGTAGGGCCGCCGCCGCACCGCCTCGCTCAATTGCCCGCCCTCCTCATAGCCCACATAACCGGGCGGCGCGCCGATGAGCCGCGCCACCGTGTGCTTCTCCATGTACTCGCTCATGTCGATGCGCGTCATCGCCTGCTCGTCATCGAACAAAAACTCCGCCAGCGCGCGGGCCAATTCCGTTTTGCCCACGCCCGTCGGCCCGAGGAAAATAAATGACCCAATCGGCCGGTTCGGGTCCTGCAAACCGCTCCGCGCCCGGCGCACGGCATTCGCCACGGCGGTGATTGCCTCGTGCTGGCCGATCACCCGCTGCTGCAGCCGCTCCTCCATCTTCACCAATTTTTGCCGCTCGCCCTCGAGCATCCGCGTCACCGGGATGCCCGTCCAGGCCGCGACCACCTGCGCGATGTCCTCCTCCGTCACCTCCTCGTTCAGCAGGCGTTGACCCGCCGGCTTCTCGCGCAACGCCTTCTCGGCCGCCGCCAGCTTCTTCTGCAAATCGGGGATCTTCCCGTATTGAATCTCGCTCGCCAGCGACAGATTGCCCGCGCGCTGCGCCTTTTCCATCTCCTGTTTCGCGGCCTCCACCTGCTCGTTGATGATGCTCGCCGCGTCGATGGCCGCCTTCTCGTTTTGCCATTGCGCCTTGAGCTTCGAGGACTGCTCCTTCAGGTTCGCCAGCGTCGCCTCCAGCTTGCGCAAACGCTCGCGCGCGGCCTCGTCTTTTTCCTTCTTGAGCGCCGTTTGCTCGATCTCCAGTTGCATGATCTGCCGCTCCAGCTGGTCGATCTCCGTCGGCATCGAGTCCAGCTCCATGCGCAGGCGCGACGCCGCCTCGTCCACCAGGTCCACCGCCTTGTCCGGCAGGAACCGGTCCGCGATGTAACGATGCGAGAGCGTCGCCGCGGAAACCAGCGCGGCGTCCTGGATGCGCACGCCGTGATGCACCTCGTAACGCTCCTTCAACCCGCGCAAAATCGCGATGGTCGCCTCCACGCTCGGCTCGTTCACATGCACCGGCTGGAACCGCCGCT
>CAZMLP010000659.1:0-11409 GCA_964566745.1 uncultured Verrucomicrobiota bacterium
GAACAACACGGACGATGGCGACCTGTTCTGGCAGGGCAACAACTTCGGCCAAGGTGCGAACGGATACAATGGTACCGGGGCGTTTACGCCGGGCGAGTGGCACCGAATCGTGGCGGCTTATGACGAGGCGGCCAATCCGCCGGTGGTGGCGAAGTTCGTGGACGGGATCAAGCAGGACGACTGGACGGCGGGCGGCGGGCTGGACGCGGCGCGCCGGACGCTGGGGCCGACGGCGGTGCTGTTCGGGGACGGGGACCAGGACGAGCGGCATGAGATGTGGGTGAACAGTATCCAGATTCGCACGGGAAAACTTAGTGACGCGGAGGCGGCGGCCTTGGGTGGCCCGTCGGCCAGCGGCATTCCGCAGATCATTCCGCCCACGACCGTGACCGGCCAATGGGATTTCGATCGTGGCGATCTTTCCGCGACCATTGGCAAGGCGTTAAATTATTTGGACGGAACCAATGGAGACACGGCAACCAAGACGGTGTTCGGAACCACGACCTCGCTGGGAATCCCTGACATTAATGGCCAGGTGGCGCATGTGATGGACGTGCCGGGCGACCTGTCGAACAAGATTGGTTACATCATGGACCACGGGATTTCGCCGAACGGCGGCGGCACGCGGGTGAACCAGTTCACACTCATCATGGATGTGATGATCTCCCCCGGCGCGGCGACGTCATTGATCAACATGAGCTCGCCGAACAACACGGACGACGGCGACCTGTTTTGGCAGGGCAATAACTTCGGCCAAGGTGCGAACGGATACAACGGAACCGGGGCGTTTACGCCGGGCGAGTGGCACCGAGTCGTGGCGGCTTATGACGAGGCGGCCAATCCGCCGGTGGTGGCGAAGTTCGTGGACGGGATCAAGCAGGACGACTGGACGGCGGGCGGCGGGCTGGATGCGGCGCGGCGGACGCTCGGACCGACGGCGGTGCTGTTCGGGGACGGGGACCAGGACGAGCGGCACGAGATGTGGGTGAACAGCATCCAGATCCGCACCGGCAAGATCAGTGACGCCGAGGCGGTTCTGCTGGGTGGTCCGTCAGCTACTGGCATCCCGGTGGTGATCTCCGCAGTGGACGTGAGCAGTGTAAAGGGACAGTGGGATTTCGACCAGGGCAACTTGGCGGCGACGGTGGGCAAGCCCCTGCAATATCTGGATGGCGCGGGTGGTCTCACGGAGACTGGCACCAAATATGGCACGACGACCGATTTGGGACTTCCCGACATCAATGGTCAGGTGGCCAAAGTCATGGACATTCCGGGCGACCTGTCGAACAAGATTGGTTACATCATGGACCACGGGATCTCGCCCAACGGCGGCGGCACGCGGGTGAACCAGTTCACACTTATCATGGACGTGATGGTGTCTCCGGGCGGGGCGACATCATTGCTCAACCTGAGCTCGCCGAACAACACGGACGATGGCGACCTGTTCTGGCAGGGCAACAACTTCGGCCAAGGTGCGAACGGATACAATGGTACCGGGGCGTTTACGCCGGGCGAGTGGCACCGAATCGTGGCAGCGTATGACGAGGCGGCAACCCCTCCCGTGGTGGCGAAGTTTGTGGACGGGATCAAGCAGGACGACTGGACGGCGGGCGGCGGACTGGACGCGGCGCGCCGGACGCTGGGGCCGACGGCGGTGCTGTTCGGGGACGGGGACCAGGACGAGCGGCATGAGATGTGGGTGAACAGCATTCAGATCCGCTCGGGCAAGATCAGTGATGCGGAGGCCGAGGCGCTGGGTGGTCCGGCGGCAAGCGGCATTCCGATTCTTATCACGGGCGTGGTTGTGGTCCCCCCGGCAGAGCCGGCCAAGTTGACAATCGCGGCCGCGGGCAACGGAGTGGTCGTTTCCTGGCCGCTCGCCGCGACCGGGTTCACGCTGGAATCATCTCCGAGTCTTACCAGTCCGACCTGGACGGCAGTCACCGGTGTTGCCAATAACTCGGTGACGATCACCGCCACTGGCACGCAGTTCTACCGGTTGCGCAAATAACGCCGGATATCAATTAATCGACACATGGACGGGCGGCCCAAAGCCGCCCGTTCTTTTTTTTGTCGTATGAACTCAAGGCGGAAGAACCTTGGCGGCCAGGCTGAGCAGCCGCTTTGCGGAAATTCGCACTCGCAGCGGACCGCGCAAAAAACCACGATGGGAGCCGTTCAGGGCGTAGGCCTCGATCTCGGCCCGAAACTCGCGCAGGTTGGTCGCGCGGCTTGAGTCGCGAATCAGGGCCATGTCCTTGTCGAAGTAACCGGAGAAAAGCTGGCGTGCCAGCGGCGCCAGTTTGCGCGCGTGGGGATGCAGGCACTCGCGAAAGACGCGCTCCTCATACTTGCCCGGTGGCCACCCGGATTTCTCGCAGATTAGTTGCCGCAGATCTTTCATGGTGGCGGTGAGGCGCGGTTTTTCGAGACGCAAACAATTCCGGGGAAACTTTACAAAACTCTGCCGGTCGTGTCACGTAACGGCGAAAGAGCGCCAGGCGGTTGCCCGACGATCGATCACAAACTCATGGCCAAACCCGACTCCATTGATCTCGAGGACGGCACGCGCATCCCGATTCTTTATGAGGATCGCGCGATCCTTGCCATCGACAAACCGCCCGGCTGGATGCTGATCCCCGACAGTTGGGACAAGACTAACCGGAATCTCCAACTGGCGCTTACTTCGGCGGTGGCCGAGGGGCAGTTTTGGGCGCGGTCCCGGGGCATCAAGTTTCTGCGTTACCTCCATCGACTCGATGGCGAGACCAGCGGGATTTTGCTGTTCGGGCGCAGCTTGGGGGCCGTGCACACCTACGCCACTTTGTTCGAGTCCCGAAAAATGTCCAAGCGCTACCTCGCGGTGATGGTAGGCAATCCCAAACACGACGAGTGGACCTGCCGCCAAAAGCTTGCCCCGGACCCGGAAATGTTCGGGCGCATCAAGGTCGATCATCGCGATGGCAAGGACGCCGAGACGGTGTTCCGGGTCTTGAAGCGCGGCCCGGAAACCACTCTGGTGGAGGCCCAGCCCATCACCGGGCGCACGCATCAAATTCGCGTGCATGCCTTGGTTTCCGGGCATCCGTTGGTGGGGGATCCGATGTACGGTCCGCATGCCCGGGCGGCCCGCCAGGCCAAAACCCCACTGGCCTTGCGTGCCTATTTTCTGTCGTTTCCGGACCCTTTTTCCAAGCGGCTCGTCTGGATTCATGCGCCGGTGGAAGAATTCGCGCGCTCCTTTGGCTTCGACCCGGCGCCGCTTAACGAGCATGTCCGTGAACTCAAGGCGGCGGTGCGTCCTCCCGGCCGCGTTCCCGTGAGGCCGGGGGCCAAGCCTGTCTCGCACGCGCCTGTCTCTGCCAGGCCAAAGGCGCCCGTCGGCGAGGGGGCGAAACCTTCCGGGAGCTTGCCTGGAAAAGGAAAGCCCAAGCCCCCTTTCGCCTCGACTTGAGTGCGTGGCCCAAGGACAATTTCTTCAGAATAAAATATGAGTCTTACTGCCTTTTCATTTCCCACCAAAACTTTGTTTGGAACCGGCGCCATCCAGGAATTGCCGAAATATCTTTCCCAATTTGGCGTCAAGCGCCCGCTGGTTGTCACTGATCCGGGCCTCTTGCCCACGGACGCCTTTCGCGCGTTGGCGCGGGCCTTGGGCGAGACAGGGCAGGGAGGGGAATGGTTTCTTTATTCCGGGGTGCATCCGAACCCGGTGGAAAATGACGTGATTGAGGCGGCCGCCGCGTTTCGAGACAACAAATGCGACTCCGTGATCGCCTTCGGCGGCGGCAGCGCGCTCGATGTCGGCAAGGCGGCGCGGCTGCTGGTGAAGCGCCCCGGCTTTGATTTCACCAAATTCTATTCCGAACCGGACTGGACCGGCCTGGCTCCCTGCGTCGCGATTCCCACCACGGCGGGAACGGGCAGCGAGGTGGGCCGGAGCTCGGTCATCACTTTGACCGCCACCAAGCGCAAGGCAGTGCTATTCCATCCGGAGTTGCTGGCCAGGCTGGTAATCCTTGACGCCGAATTGACGCGCGGTTTGCCGCCCAAGCTGACCGCCGCGACGGGCGCCGATGCGCTGACCCATTGCATTGAGAGCTACACCTGCCCGGCGTTCCATCCCATGTGCGATGGCATCGCGCTGGAGGGCGTGCATGTGATTATCGAGGCGCTCCCGCGCGCCTGCCGCGATGGCAACGATCTCGACGCGCGTGGCAAGATGCTCGTGGCAGCCGCGATGGGCGCGGTGGCGTTTCAGAAGGATCTGGGCGTGGTCCACTCGTTGGCGCACCCGCTCTCGACGATTTTCGGCATGCACCACGGCTTGGCAAATGCGCTTTGCCTGGTCGCCGGCATGAAGTTCTGCGCGGAACGGAAACCGGGCCTTTACCGGCGCGTGGGTCTGGCGTGCGGCCTGGACATTGTGAAAGCCCCGGACGCCGAGGCGGACGCGGCGACCATCGCGTTCATTGGCCAATTTTTGGCCGGAATCGGATTGAGCGCAAAGTTGCGGGAGCATGGGGTCAAGGTTGATCAGCTCGATGCGCTGGTCGCGCAAGCTGTCGATGACCCGTGCCATAAGACAAACGCCGTGCCCGTCCAGGCGGACGACTTCCGTCGCCTTTATTTGGAGGTGATTTAGCGCGCCGCCGGAGGGCCGCCGCCGGGCGGCGTAAGTGGACATCGCTTGGACGCCTGCTCGCGGAGCGGTTTTGGCCGGCGCCGGGCCGCGTCACACTGCGGCGACTGTCATGATGAAAGCGGTTCGGATTCTGATGATCCTGTTTATGGGGCTGCTCGTGCTGGTTATGGCCACTGCGCCGGGCGTGTGGGACAGCCGGCGAATGGCACGGGCGTACAGGAACTTGGCGGATCATCCCGGCGAGGCTGCCCAACGCGAATTGGAGGAGGCCCGCAAAGCGGATCGCGAGAGCATTATTCTCTTCGAGTTGGTGCTGGCGGGCGTGTTTGCCGGGACGGTGGCCCTGTTTGTCAGCGCCGGGCGGAGACAACGAGACTACGTGAAGTTGTCCGAAAGCCCCTGAGAATTCCCACCCGGCTGGAATTCACGGCGGATTTTTCCGCGCGCGGCAATTGAATCTCGGCGGGGGCCGGGGTACAAACTTCCGTCCGACTCATTCTATTGCCATGTCTCAACGCGCCAATTCCCCTCATCCAGAGGACGAGCATCTTTTGCGGCAACTCGGTTACCAGCAAGAACTGGCGCGCCGGATGAGCGGATTCTCCAATTTCGCGATCTCGCTTTCCATCATATGCATTCTCGCGGGTGGAATCACCTCGTTTCAAGTCGGCTTGTGCAGCGTCGGCGGGGCGAGCATCGGGATCGGCTGGCCCTTGGTTTGTTTGTTTTCGCTCACAGTCGCCTTGACGATGGCGCAGATCGCCTCGGCGTTTCCGACCGCGGGCGGGCTTTACCACTGGGGCAGCATCTTGGGTGGGCGCGGTTGCGGCTGGGCTACCGCGTGGTTCAATCTCGCGGGCCTCGTCACCGTGCTGGCGGCAATCAACGCGGGAACGTATGACTTCGCCATCGCCGCTTTCAATATGACGCCGCCGCCGGCGCACGCGTTGTTGATGCGGACAAGCGTGGTCGTTTTCATGACTCTCTCGCAGGGGTTGTTGAATCACTACGGCATCCGGCTCACCACTCTGCTCACTGACCTGAGCGGATACTTGATTCTCGTAGTCGCCGCCATTTTGACCGTGGCGCTGGTGATGGCCACGAAACATTTTGAATGGTCGCGGCTTTGGACTTTCACCAACTACAGCGGTTTTCCCGAGGGTGATGGCGCGATTTTCCCCAAGCAAACGAGCATGGCCTGGCTCTTTGCCTTGGGATTTTTGCTGCCCGCTTACACGATTACCGGCTTCGACGCCTCGGCCCATACCTCCGAGGAGACCATCGGCGCGGCGCGCAATGTGCCGAAGGGAATTATCCGGTCAGTCTGGGTTTCGAGCCTGTTCGGCTGGATCATGCTCTGCGCCATCCTGCTCGCTTTGCCGAGTGTGCGGGAGGGGGTGGACAAAGGCGCTGACGTGGTGCACTGGCTGGTCAAGACCGTGCTGCCTGGCTGGCTGGCGTGGTCATTGTTGGCCGGGATTGTCGCGGCGCAATACCTCTGCGGCCTCGCGGCGCTTACCTCATCCTCGCGCATGATGTTCGCTTTTGCCCGCGATGGCGGGTTGCCGCTCTCGCGCGTCTTGCGCGTGGTGAATCCCCGGTCGGGTTCGCCTTCCATCGCGGTGTGGGCGGTGGCGGTTTGCGCCGCCCTATTCACCATCTTCGTTCCGTACACCACCATCGCGGCTGTTTGCACGGTGCTGATGTATATCTCCTATGTGCTTCCGGTCGCCGCTGGTTTCTTCGTCCTGGGCAAATCTTGGACGCGGCTTGGCCCTTGGCGCCTCGGGGTGTGGTATCGGCCGCTCGCGGTATTGGCGGTGCTGGGTTGCCTGTTCCTTATCGTGATTGGCATGCAACCGCCCAACCAGCAGGCGGTTTGGATCGTGGGGGGCGTCTCGGTGCTTTTGGTCGTGGTGTGGTTCGCGGTGGAGCGGCGAAGGTTCAAGGGGCCGCCCGAGGTTCGCTCATAATTGACTGAAATAACCGCGCGGCAGGCTGTTCCCGATCCGCGCTCTCACGGTCACCAAAACGTTGATTGCGCGGGCCGGTGATTCTGGCAGCATGCGGTCATGAGACGCCATTCGCTCGGCAATTCTCGTGTGCAGAAGGTGAACATTCCGCCTGCCTCGCCACTTCAACCACCCGTCCACCCGCCCAGGGTTTTCATTGCTGGTTTTACCCTGATCGAGCTGCTGGTGGTGATCGCGATCATCGCTATTCTGGCGGGACTGCTGCTTCCAGCGCTGGGGAACGCGAAGGAGAAGGCCAGCCGCACCTATTGTGTGAACAACAACCGGCAACTGGGCCTGGCGGTGCATCTCTACGCGGACGAAAACCAGGACTACATGCCCTATCCCAATTGGGAGAATAGCTACGGTCCGGGCTGGCTCTATCAGCCGGTGGCCGGACACGCGCCGGACCCGTTCAACACCAACGAGGTCAAGTATGTGGAGACTGGCTTGCTTTGGCAGTACTTGAGGGACCGCCGGGTGTACAATTGCCCGCTCGACAAAACCAATGTGGTCTCCTGGGTGAAACGAAAACCGCGCATTTCAAGTTATATCATGAATGGCGCGGTCTGCTCGTACGGCAATTTTCCCAACAAGACCTACAAGCTTGGCGCGTTCAATCCGTCCGCCTACATGATGTGGGAGCCGGACATCAAGAATTTCGGCGGGACTTGGGGCGCCAACAAGGGGTTTGACGCCAGTCAGTATCCCAATGCCGAGGAGGGCATCGGCCATCGCCACAAGAAAGGCGCCGTGATCACGGGCTTCAGCGATCACGTTCTCTTCATCAAATACGACGACTTCCAAAAGGAAAGCGCGCGCAAGCCGGGTTTGCTGTGGTGTGTGCCGGATTCGAAGACTGGCGGCGGATGAGGCCCTGGCCACCGGCCCGCGCCGACAAAATGTTTGGCGTTTCACGGGAGCGCTCGTAGTCTGCGCCCGTGAAACTGTCGGTAAAAAGCGACTACGCCGCGCGGGCGGTGATGGGCCTGGCCCGTCACTATCCCATGGGCACGGCGCAACGCGTCGAGACGCTGGCCACCGAGCAGGGCATCCCGCCGAATTATCTTTCCCAAATCCTCATCGAGCTGAAGTTGCATCAGATTGTGCACAGCCAGCGCGGCAAGGAAGGCGGTTATTTCCTCGCGCGCCCCCCGGCGGAAATCACCTTGGGCGACGTGCTTCGCTGCGTGAACGGCAAGCTGTTTGACACTCCGGCGCTCACGGACCCGACCTGTCCGCCTGAGTTGAAAAGCGTTTGGGAGCGGTTGCAGCACGTTGTGGACAAGGCGGCGGACAGCATTAATTTCCAGCAACTAATCGACGAGAGCGCCGACAAGGGAAAGATGTATTACATCTGACTCGCGCGGGCTTGCGTTGCGCCGACGGGCGGCGTATCACCTCCCCCCGTGATGAGCTTGCCAACTCAATTGTTTCGTGACGGCGGATATGTCAATTCCGCGTCGGGACGCCACACCACCCTCGTCAACCCCGCCAACGG
Source organism: uncultured Verrucomicrobiota bacterium (assembly GCA_964566745.1). Taxonomy (GTDB): domain Bacteria; phylum Verrucomicrobiota; class Verrucomicrobiia; order Limisphaerales; family CAZMLP01; genus CAZMLP01. The sequence continues at coordinate 8,159 of CAZMLP010000659.1, forward strand.
CGAGCCGTTCACGGATGTCGCGTCGGCGGAGGTTTCGGACGTCCATGCCGCCGTCGAGTCCGCGCAACGTGCCTGGGAATCCGGCTGGCGTGATCTCGCGCCCGGCAAACGCACGGAAATCCTGTTCAACGTGGCGCGCGTTCTGCGCGAGAACATCGAGCGGATCGCCCAACTGGAAACGCTGCACATCGGCAAACCGATTGCCGACGCGCGGGACGAGGCGGGCTTGGGCGCGCGCGTGTTCGAATACTACGCGGGGGCGGTGACCAAGTTTTACGGGCAGACCATTCCCGTGGCACGCGGCGGCTTTGATTTCACCCTGCGCCAGCCCATGGGCGTGGTGGCGGCGATCGTCCCTTGGAATTTCCCTTTCCCCATCGCGTGCTGGAAGGCCGCGCCCGCCCTCGCGGCGGGGAATTGCGTGGTGCTCAAGCCGGCCAGCCTTTCGCCATTGACCGCGCTTGCGCTGGGCGAACTCGCCCATTCCGCCGGTTTGCCGCCGGGCGTCCTGCAAATCCTCCCCGGTTCCGGCGCGGCCATCGGCGACGCTTTGGTGACCCATCCCTTGATCCGCAAAGTCTCGTTCACCGGCTCGACCGAAATCGGCCGGCGCATCATGGAGCTGGCCTCTCGCGATTTGAAACGCATCTCGCTCGAATTGGGCGGCAAGTCGCCGAACATCGTGTTCGCGGACAGTGACTGGCAGAAGGCGGCGGACAACTCGCCAATGAGCGTCTTCGCAAACACCGGCCAGGATTGCTGCGCCCGGAGCCGCATGTTTGTGGAGCGAAGCGTCTATGAGGGGTTTGTCGAGCGCTTTGTGGCCGCGACCAGGAAATTGGTGACGGACGATCCGGCCAAGGAGGCGACGCAAATTGGACCGATGGTTTCCGGTGGCCAGCGGACGAGCGTCGAGGGCTTCATCGACGAGGCGAGGAAAGCCGGTCGCAAGATCGCCGCGGGTGGCGGACGGCCCTTGCCCAAGGGCTTTTTCCTGGAGCCGACTGTGTTGCTCGATGTGGACCAGGCGGACCGCTGCTGGCGCGAGGAGATTTTCGGGCCGGTGGTTTGCATCACGCCCTTCGATGACGAGGCGCGGATGATTCGCGACGTGAACGCCTCGCCCTACGGCTTGAGCGGGTCAATCTGGACCAACGACCTCCGGCGCGCGTTGCGTGTCTCAAGGGCCGTGCAAAGCGGCGTGTTGAGCGTTAATTCCCACAGCAGCGTGCATGTCGAGGCGCCGTTCGGCGGCTTCAAGACGAGCGGCATTGGCCGTGACCTGGGCATGACGGCGATGGAGGGCTACACCGAGTTGAAGAACGTTTACGTGGCCGAGTGAGCGGACGCGTTTACCGGCGCTCGACAGCAGGGGGACCGGGTGGCAGGTTAAAGGCGTGAGCGCCTCGAAACTTGAGCAATTGCGCGCGTTGTTGCGCGGCTACGAATCCTGCCTGGTGGCCTATTCGGGCGGTGTCGATTCTGTTTTTCTCGCGCGGGTGGCGCGGGATGTTTTGGGAGACAAATCGTTGGCCGTCATCGCCGATTCTCCCAGCCTGCCGCGCCGCGAACTGCGCGAGGCGCTGGAGATTGCCGAAAAATTTCAAATTCCCGCTCGGGTGATTCAAACGGCGGAATTTGACAATGCCGCCTATCTCGCAAATCCCGGCAACCGCTGTTATTTTTGCAAGCACGAGTTGTTTGGTGAACTGGCCCCGCTGGCCCGCGCGGAGGGTTTCAGGGTCATTGCCTACGGAGAGAATGCGAGCGATGCGGGCGATTTCCGTCCCGGCGCGAAGGCGGCGGCCGAATTTGCGGTTCACGCCCCGTTAAAGGAAGCCGGTCTCACCAAACAGGAGATTCGCGAGCTTTCCGCGCAACTGGGTTTGCCCACGGCAGACAAGCCGCAGATGGCCTGCCTCAGCTCGCGCATCCCCCATGGCGAGCCGGTCACGGTGGAGAAAATCCGCATGATCGAGGAGTCGGAATATGTGCTGCGCGACCTGGGATTTTATGACGTGCGCGTGCGTCACCACGAGCTGGCCACGCCGCCTGGCGCCAAGGCGCAACATCTGGCCCGTATCGAGGTGGGCGCAAGTGAGATTCCCCGCCTTGTCGCCAATGACGTCTATACCCAAGTGGCCACGGCGTTCCAGAAATTAGGTTACGCGCACGTGACGCTGGATTTGCAGGGCTACCGGCGCGGCGGCACGAACGCGGTTGCCGCGCAAGCCATCGGATTTTCCACCCGGACACCGATGCCCGCAAACGTCGCGTAACCGACAGCCCTTCTTCCCGCCTTTCCCGCGATGCGGACCGCTGATTTTGATTACGCCTTGCCGCCGGAGTTGGTCGCGCAACATCCCGCGCTGAAACGGGACGAGGCGCGATTGCTGGTGCTGGAGAGGGTTTCGGGAAAAATTTCACACCGGCGCTTTGGAGATTTGCCGGAATACATGCAAGCGGGGGATGTGCTGGTGTTGAATGACTCGAAGGTGTTGCCCGCGCGGTTGCGGGGCATCAAACAACCGACGGGCGGCGCGATCGAGTTGCTGTTGCTGACCGAGGCCGCGCCGAACGAATGGCTGGTCATGCTGCGGCCGGGCAAACGAGTCCGGGCTGGAACGGTGGTGGAGTTGCGGACACCGACAGGCGAGGGGACCGCGTTCACCGCGACGGTGCTTGAAAAGACCGACGAGGGCCATTGCCGGGTGCGGTTTGCGGGAACGCCCAATATTCTTTCCGTTATCGACAGTTTGGGCGAGTTGCCGCTGCCGCCGTACATTGAGCGTGAGGCCGGCGCGACGCGCGGCGAGGACGAGGCGCGATACCAAACGGTGTACGCGCAGGCCTTGGGATCGGTCGCGGCGCCGACAGCGGGCCTGCATTACACCCAGCCGGTGCTCGCGGCGATTCGCGCTCGAGGGGTGGAAGTTTGCTTTGTGACCTTGCATGTCGGCCTGGGAACGTTCGCTCCCGTGAAGGCGGAGCGAATCGAGGACCACATCATGCACAGCGAGCGGTTCACTTTGCCCGCGGCCACAGCCCTTGCGGTCAACCGCGCCAAACGGGAGGGCAGGCGAGTAATGGCCGGTGGAACGACCTCGACGCGTGTGCTGGAAAGCGCGGCGCAAATGGTGGGTGGACCGTTGACGGAAATGTCCGGCGAGACCCGGCTGTTTGTGCATCCACCGCGAGAGTTTCGGGTGGTGGACGCGTTGCAAACCAACTTCCATTTGCCCCAGTCCACA
>CAZMLP010000660.1:0-8674 GCA_964566745.1 uncultured Verrucomicrobiota bacterium
GGGAGGAACCATGTTCTCCACCACCTTGTTCATCCATTCCGTGGTCGGATTGGGACATTCGATGGCGAGCAATTGCCGGCTAATGCGGAAAATGACCGGGCAATCGATCTTGATGTGAACGTCAGAAGCACCGCCGTCCACGGCGGTTTTCAGAATACGATGAAATAATTCCATTCGGTTTTATCAGCAGCTACGAGCGAAAATCAATCAGGCGGACTGCGCGCCCGCCATCTGATTGAGCCGCTCCTGCGCCTGGCGGGAGAGACTCATAAACAGCATGGAGACGACATATCCAGAGTGACGATTGCCCGTGCAGCCAACCACGATTCCCGTGCAGTGAATCTTCTTCGCGTCACCGGGGGAATACAGGTCCACCGTCATCTCAGTCCACGCGGGAATCGACTGCGACGAGAGGAATTCAATGCCGTTCTTGCGAACATGCACCGCGCTCGTCGGGAGATTCAGGGTGGTGGTGGAGGAACGGACGGTAACGGGTTGAAAGACGCCGGACCTGTCGAGTTTGCCGCTGCTCATAATGTTATAAACCGAACACCGGTCAACCTATCACGTTTTTTTATTCCGTCAAATTGCAACACCAACTTACCACTCGATTATCGCCGCGCCCCACGTCAGCCCGGCGCCGAACACCACCAGCATGATCAAATCGCCCCGTTCCACGCGTCCAGCTTGCACCGCCTCATCCAGGGCAATGGCCACCGAGGCGGCCGAGGTGTTGCCGTATTTGTCCAAATTCACAAAGACCTGCTCGGGCCGGGCTTCCAAGCGCTCCGCGACAGCGTCAATGATTCGTCGGTTGGCTTGGTGTGGGATAATGCATTTGATCCGGGTGATGTCAATCTCGCAGCGGCGCAAAGCCTCATTTGCCGCCGAGCACATGGCGTTCACGGCATTTTTGAAGGTCTCCTTGCCGTCCATTCGCAAGAAGTGCAGGCGTGAACTCACGGAAGCCGCCGTGGCCGGCACGCGACTGCCGCCGCCCGGCATGCAGAGCAAGCCGCCTTTGCCGCCATCCGCGCCCATGCAGGCTGTCAACAGACCGTGCGTGTCCGGCCGGTTGCGCAAAACCGCCGCGCCCGCGCCATCGCCGAAGAGCACGCAGGTGTTGCGATCCTGCCAATCCACAATTGACGACAATTTTTCCGCCCCGATCACCAGCACGGTGTCGTAGGTGTGGGACATGATGAATTGCTGGCCGATTTCCAAAGCGTAAATAAATCCCGAGCAAGCCGCCTCCACGTCAAACGCGGGAACCCGGCGGGCGCCGATTTTTTGCTGCACCAGACAGGCGGTGGAAGGGAACAGCATGTCCGGCGTGATGGTGGCGACGATGATGAGATCGATCTGGTCGGCGGTCACCCCCGCTTGCGCCATGGCGCGCAATGCCGCTTGCGCCGCCATGTCCGAGGTGAACTCGTCCGCCGCGGCGATCCGGCGCTCGCGAATGCCGGTGCGGGTTTGAATCCACTCGTCGGAGGTCTCGACCATTTTCTCGAGGTCGGCGTTGGTGAGAATCCGTTGCGGCACGTAGGAGCCGACACCGGCGACGGAGCAGGTCCGTCCTTTGAAGTCGTTTTTGGCGCGGGGATGTTTGATGCGATTCACAGAGATTGTTTACGCGGTGGCCGGGGCCGGGGCGGGGTTGCTGGCGGCCAGGCGTTGGTTGGCTCGCTCGACCTCCTGCGTGATGGTCTGGTTGAGATTGTTGCGCACGGCCACCATGGCCTCGCGAATGGCGTTCTCGATGGCGCGCTCGCTGGCGGAACCGTGGGCAATCATCACCGTGCCGTTCAGGCCCAGCAGCGGCGCGCCGCCATGATTGTCCGGGTCCACGCGTCGCTTGATGGCGCGAAAGGCTCCCTTGGCCAGCAAGGCGCCCACTTGGCGGATTGGCGTCGCGGTCAATTCACGCTTCAGCCAGCCAAAGATGCCGGTGGCGAGGCTTTCGCAAGTCTTCAGGACGATGTTGCCAATGAACCCGTCACAAACCACCACATCGACGCCGTTGGAAAAAAGATCGTGTCCCTCGACGTTGCCGATGAAATTCAAGTCGAGCTGTTTGCAAAGCTTGAATGCCTCCAGGGTTAGCTCGTTTCCCTTCACATCCTCCGTGCCGTTGCTCAGCACGCCGACGCGGGGCTTGGGATAGCCCAGCAAGGCCCGGGAATAGACGCTGCCCATGATCGCGTAATGGGCCAGATGCAGCGGGCGGCATTCGATGTTCGCGCCCGCGTCGAGCAAAACGATTTCATTCTCGGCGGCGGGCATGATGACCGCGATGCCGGGGCGATCCACGCCGGGCAACGGGCGCAGACGAATCGTCGCGGCGGCCACGACGCCACCCGTGTTGCCGGGAGAAACCAAGGCGTCCGCCTTGCCGTCCTTGATCAAATCGACGCCGCGCAGAATCGAGCAATCCTTCTTTTTGCGCAGGCCGACGATCGGCTTGTCCTCCATCGTCAACACCTCGGTGGCATTGACGATTTGGACACGCGGGTCGCGGAAGTTGCTCTGCTGGAGGGCTTTTTCGATCTCGGATTGAAGGCCGACGAGGTACAGGGCGGTGATGCTGTCATGGGCGAGCAGCGCGCGCCGCGCGCCTTCCACGACGACCCCGCTACCGTGGTCGCCACCCATGACATCGACCGCAATTCGCATAGCAGAACTGCTGAACAAGCCGTTCCGTCACGAGCGCCGCGAAGGCGCCTCGCAAGAACGGCCAATTCTATCCGCAGTATAGACACCAAGGGCGCGGCCGTCACACCGACGAGAACCGCGCCCCAGGCACTGGCTTAACCCAGCGCTTCCACCGTGACCACCTGGCGACCCTTGTAATGGCCGCACGCCGGGCAAACCCGGTGGGGCACATAGGGAGCCGCGCATTGAGGGCAGGTCGTCAATTGGGGCAAAGTCAACACACTGTTGTAAGCCCGGCGCATGCGCTGCCGGCTTCGCGAAGCTTTACGCTTGGGTACGCCCATAAAATTCTATTTCAAAACTTCAATTTGTCGAGTTCGGCCCAAGCGGGGGACGGCCTGTCCACAGGCTCGCCGCCACTTGCTTGAGCTTCACCGGGCGGCGCTTTTGGCAGACCGCTGCATTCTGTTTCGCACAGCGGATGCTGCGGAAACGCGAGGAAAATATCCTCCCTTGCAAAAGGCGTCAAGTCCACGAAATCCCCTTTCATCTCGACCCTTTCCTCGCCGTCCAAGGGCAACAACAGGTTCCATTCCGGCACCTCCACCACCCGGGTGTACGGCTTCAAACACCGGGCGCACTCGCAGGCCAAGGGAAGCTCCAACTTGCCTGTCACAAGTATGTTACGACCCTTTTTCTCCAGCACCAAATCGTGCTTTAACGGACCGGCAACGCGGATCAAATCATCCACTCCCTCCAGTTCAAGTTCTTCCGCCGGCAACTCGTCCTGCAGAACGAGCGGTTTATTTTCCAGATGCCGGATGTTAAAAATCAATGGCATGGCACATTCTAGCTGGCGCGCGAGCGCTTGCCACCGGATTTGACACCGGACGCCAGTTTTTCTCTCAAAGCGCGTCCCACCATTTCCGGCACGAACGAGCTGACATCCCCGCCGAGCCGGGCGATTTCCTTCACCAGCCGCGAGCTGAGGAACGTGTAGGTGTCCTTCGGCATCATGAAAATCGTCTCGATGCGCTCGTTTAGCTTGCGGTTCATCAGGGCCAACTGGAACTCGAACTCGAAGTCCGACACGGCCCGCAGGCCGCGAATCACCGCCTGGCCGGACCGGCGCTCCACATAATCCACCAGCAATCCGGTGAAATGATCCACCTCCACGTTGGGCAGGTGCGCCACGCAACGGGTCGTCATTTGCGTGCGTTCCTTCAACGAGAAGAGCGGCTTCTTCGACTCGTTCTCGGCCACCGCCACGATCACCCGGTCAAACAACTTCGCCGCGCGTTGCGTCACGTCCAGATGCCCGTTGGTCAACGGGTCGAAGCTGCCGGGATAAATCACCGTTCGCATGGGTGGCAGCGTAGCAGGAAAACCGCTCAAGCAGCACTGAAAATCACCGCCCAGCATTCTCGCCGTTCTTTTTGTTGGATTCTTCTTCGAGGGTCCGGATGAATTCGTCAATCGGCCGACCAATCACCCTCATTGCTTGTTTGTGATGGCCTCCTCGAGCCCACAGGACAACGCCGGTTTCAACATCCCAATGGGCTGACAAGCCGCATTTTTCCCAATCGTCGTCCGTCCACTCGATAAATTTCTTGTTCCACAACTCGAACTCCGGAAACAGCACGTAGATTTCTCGAATTCCTAATATTTTATGGAAAGCCCTCGCGTGCTTTCTCCACAACCCATCGTTTCCATGCCAAAGGAAAGGGAGGATGCCCATCGCTGCCAGCCCTCGATCCCTTCGCCATCCTTCACATTTTTGCCGCAAATTGCCGAGAGGAATACCGGAAAACGGAAACACCAAATCATAACCACGATCGACAATCTCGCCAGGTCGCTTTCCATCAGGATCCCCAGTCCGAATCGCCCTATCATCCGATTTCAGATCAAATGACACAATCCCCGGAGCATCGAGATACCCGTCACCGATCTGCCCTTCAAGGTTACCAACCCACAATAGTGGAAAACTGAGTTCCAGGGACGGATAAAAGCCTTCAGATAATAATCTGCCATCTAGGCAAATTCGCAATGCAGAATAAGCACTGCCTTGTGGGCTTCGCAATAAATCTTCTAATTTTCCATCGCGCTCACGGTTGTAATGGACACGGCCTCGGTTATCGTGGCTATAGACAGTATCAAGCGCATTCGCAAGCTGTGAAAATTTAACGTCCTCGTGATCGGGATTGATGCCAAGGGCGCGGGCGCGGACGAATGTATCGCCAGTGGAAGAAGCGGAGTCGGAGGAAACAGCTAAGGCGAGGTCGTTGGCCAAATCGATTGCCCAGGCTAGGGCGAGAAATCGGTAAAGGGAACCGGAATCATCGCCGTAATGGACATTTGGCAAGTTCGAGTCACGACGGAGGACTCGGCTGCAATCGTAATCGAATCGCGTTTCTTGAATCCATTGATTGACCCTCCATTTCCAAGTTGAGCCACTTAACCTTTCTGGTTCTATCCAACCGGGGAGACTAATCTGCGAGAGGACGATCCTCTTTGAAGGCTTCTCATGAGTCTGCCTTCCTGGGCGAGTGGAAGGCGACCAGCGAAGCTGATGAAGCCAATGCGGTAAACTAGCGGGGCAAGCCTCAATGATCGACCGAACACGCGCCCCCCATCGCATAAATACACCGCGTACAATGTTTTCCCACTCGTCCGTATCCACCGCTCGGCGCAATGCAGTTTGACGATCCGCTGTCAGTAGGGGGGATGCGGTTCCTCGTAGATCGATCCACAACAACGTTCCAACTCCGGCTTCCACTTCAGTCAATGACTCGATTGCTTGATCGTTCGATACAGCCATGCCTTTCACCAAATACAACGTCCTCTTATCTATATCCAAAGTCCTCTCGACCAGAAATGCAATTTGATCAACCGAACAAAGAGCGCCATCCTGTGGAATAATCAGAGGATTAGCTCCGGCTTGCGCGTGGAAGTGTCGCGGAAAAATAAATCTAATTCGACTCCCGGTTGCGTCTTGCCCTTCCTCATCCGTCCAGTCAAAAAGCTCCCAATGCAAATCCCCCAATCGCTCCGGCGAGCAATTCCAATTAGCTCCTTCTGCAGCAAATTTTGAAACCTCAGGCGAAAAGATCTCTTTTGAATGAAGTTCATCGTCAAGACGCAATACCGAGCCACTATCCTCCGCCTTGAATAGAATTGGGTAGGTTGGCCATATCACATGAATCGCGGCGGCTAAAAAAGGATCAAGCAGTTCAGGATGCACCTCATCCTCGTCGATTCCTGAATGCCGATAGAAATGTTCACGTAAAATACGCCTCCAATCCGCTTCTTGATGCAGTCGGAACCTTTTTTTAAGAAATACGGTGACTTCGGTTCCCTGTTGAAGCAGAGTTCCCGATCGAAGCCAAAACAGACTGCCGGGTCCTGAGACGGTTAGGTCAAAAGCCGCCCGGTCTTGGTCGTTCTGGCCACCTGGACAAGTGCGAACCTCCAGCCGGTCGCCAATCATGAAGCAAGAGAAAATTCCTATGCCAAAGTGGGAAATTGGGGCGGCGAACATCTGGTTCCGCCGCAACAGCGCTTGCTCCCGGGCGAAATCGGGTGAGCGATAGTAGCTCTTGCCCAATTGGGTGAAGAATTTTTCCAAGGTGACGCGGGTCATGCCGGTGCCGTTGTCGGTGACCCGGATGAACTCTTGCCCGGTTTTCTCATCTGTGCCCCACGTAACGTGAACCGCGAGCTCCTCTTTTATACCCAGCAGGTCAGTCGGTTCCAACTCCGATTTCTGATCGGGATGCTCGTGAAGAAATTTCAGGCGCAAATCCCGCATTTGAAGCGCGTCCAGCGCGTTTTGCAGCAGCTCCCGAATGGCCAGCGAGGGATCGCCATACAAGCTCTCCCCCATTAGCAATTGCTGGATCTCGTCTTGATCCAGGCGGAATTGCAGATCGCTAAATATGTAACAGTCCCGGCCGTTCTCCTTGGCGGGTCGCACCCGCGCCTCAGCTTTTTCGGGGAGATTGAGGCCGTAGCGAGCGCCATCTTCTCCCAATTTGCGACGCTGGTCATTCAGTTCGTCTCTGACCTTGCGAATCTCCAAATCAATGTCGCGGACGAAGTCACGGATGGTTTTATCCAAAATTGGCAAACGGCAGTCGTGCGCCTCGTAGAGCAAAACTTCCGGTCTGAGTCGCCATCCGGTCATGGCCATGTGCTTGCCCCACTCCTTCACGCTAATTTCGTCTTCAATGCCGAAATGGTGAAACAGAATTCGGGGCGCGCGGGACGCGTCGAAATCCATATAGTCCGCCAGGCGAAGGAGAAGTCCGGGGAAGGCGAGGTTTACCGATTCGGTACCCGCGTGGATAAGAAATTCCTCATCTTTTCGGCCTCGCGTCAATTCCCGCCGCAACCAGTTGGTGTCTTGATTATGGCTGATGGCGATCTGAACGAGATAATCTTTGAAGGAGAGATTGCCGTAGCAAAACAGTCTTTCGTTCCTCTTGCTCTTCTCAACATAATCGAACCAGTTCCTTACCCTGTCTGGAGTGGCGGCATGCGTGCGGCGCACGAAATCTGCCAAAATATGCCCCTCAATGATTCCCGCGCGATCAAGGGAATCGCTGGAGGCTTCCTTTCGCAGCCGGTCGATCTGCCGCAGTTCCTCGCCAAAAAACTCGTCGCGATGACGCAAAAAGCGCTTGTGGTCCTCCGAACCTGGATCACTGCCATAAAGCCGCTTCTTTTCCTGCGCCGAGAGCGCCAAACCTAAATCGTGGGTAAAAGCCGCCAAAATGCACAAAGCGCATTCCAATGGTGTCAGTTGCCTTAGCGTGGCCTCCGGCAGCAATTCCTCCATGATCGACAGCACATTGAGCAGATGCTTGTCATTATGGAGTGTGAATTGTGGCAGCACCTGGTTGATTTGGCGGCTGATGGTGATCGCCTCCTCCACGATGACGGCCACATTGGCGGCCAATTCCTTGCGCGCAGTGGCGTCATCCGTTTCCGCGTGCTCAAGTCGATGGAAGAGTTTGGACTCGGAGAGATTTTTGACCGGCTTCATTTTACGGCTTTAATTGCAGGTAAATGTATCAGCCGCAAAATGTTCTGAGAAGAGTTTAAGACTATTGCCTTTTTTAAATTAACAAGGGCCTCCGATTCGTGCCGGAAGCCCTCGCGGTAAGGTGATGTTTATTTACTCCGCCACCACCACATCATCGTGATCCGTGCTGGTGATCACGTCATGCCATTCGGCGATTTCCCGCTCGAAGGCGGCGGTCTTGGCGCGGTACGTGGCCAGCGTGTCATTGCCGAGGGGCAGATGCACGGGCGGCTTGGGCGAGGCGGCCAGCCGAACAATGGCGGCTGCCAGTTTCACGGGGTCACCCGGCTGTTTGCGGCTCACTTGCGTGGCGAACTCGCGCATCTTGCCCACAGTGCCGGCATAGTCCGCGATGACATTGCCGGTGCGGGTGAGCGACGAGCCTTCAAGGAAGTCCGTCCGGAAATAGCCGGGTTCCACCGTCGTGGCGTGAATGCCCAGGGGCGCCAGTTCCAGGGCCATGGCCTCGGTGATTCCCTCGACGGCGAACTTGGTGGAGCAATAGAGGCCCCACCCTGCCGAACCGGCCAGCCCGCCGACCGAGGAGAAATTAATCACATGGCCCGCGCGCTGTTGGCGCATGTGGGGCAAAACCGCGCGGGTGACCTTCAGCAGCCCAAACACATTGGTCTCGTAATTTCGCTTCACCTCCTCATCCGAGGCCTCCTCAACGGCACTCAACAGCCCGTGTCCGGCATTGTTTACCAGCACGTCGATGCGTCCGAATTTTGCGACCGTGCCGGCGGCCACCTGGCGGGCCTGCGCCTCGTTCGTCACATCGAGCACGACCACGTGCAGATTCGGGTGATTTAGCCGCGCCTGAAGCTCCGCGGGCCGGCTGCGAACGGTTGCAATCACCGTGTCGCCACTGGCGAGAACCGCTTTGGTGATTTCCAGACCGATGCCACGAGCGGCGCCGGTAATGATCCATGTCTT
>CAZMLP010000661.1:0-7676 GCA_964566745.1 uncultured Verrucomicrobiota bacterium
AACGTCGCGCAGAATATTGGTCAACTGCAGGGCCTGTCCCAATTGCACGGCGTACTCGCGGCAACGGGGATTTTTGTAACCGAAGATCTCGATGCTCAAGAGACCGACAAGCGAGGCGACGCGATAGCAATATTGAGCAAGTTCCTCGTAGGTGCCGTACCGGGTGACCGTCAGGTCGGTCTCGACCCCCAGGATCAATTCGTCAAAATGGGCAAAGGGCAGGCGGTATTGGCGGATCGCGGCTTGCAATTCCCGGTTGACGACCATGCGAGGCGAGCCGCCCTCGCAGGCGCGGCGGACATCCTCGCGCCATTCGGCCAGCCGGCGCTGACGTTCCGCGACGGGCACGGTGTCCTCGTCCGCGACGTCATCCACCTCGCGGCAAAAAGCGTAAAGCGCCGACATGGCCTGGCGCTTCTCCTTGGGCAGGAGCACGAAGGCGAGCGCCAGATTTGAGGCGCTGCGTTGCGTGATCGCCTGGCTCGTCTCCATGAGTTGCCTTCAGAGGCCCGGGGGCGGCCCCTCGCGTTCCGGGGGCAAGCCGCCGGTTTCGGCGAGGGTGGGATTGCGCGGCCGGTGTTCCCGGCGAAGCCGTTTCTTTTTCTTTCGGCGGCGTTCCATCTGGCCACTCACGCCGACCATCTCGCCCTCGTCCTCATCGCCTTCCTCGTTCTCACCCTCCCCGTCCTCTGGCTCGGATTTTGCCACAGGCTGCGGCTGTGGCCGCGGTCGAGAGCTTCGCCGGCTGCCACTCTTGCCACGCTTGGGCTTGCGAAAATACAGCCAAACACCCAGCACCAGCACCAGCGCGAGGCCCAAGGCGGCGACGATGACGATCCCCATGTCACTCAAAAGCGCGCTGGAGGAGGAGTTCCTCGCGGTGATGCCCGGCAACGGCAAGCTGTCCAAACCGGCCATGAACATGGGATGCGCCAGGACCGTCACGTCTGCTCCTTTCCGGAGGAGTTGGTCTCGAATTCCGTGTCACTGTCCGTGGAGATATTGAGTCGTTGCATCCGGTATCGCAGCGCGTGGCGGCTGAGTTTCAATTGCTCCGCCGCCCGCGAAAGACTGAAATGATTCTGGTTCAAAGTCTCCAAAATGAGCTCGCGCTCGAAGTTCGTGAGCGCCTCGTCCAACGAGGTGGCAATCGGCTCGGCCACCCCGTCGGACTTGCGCAAACGGGTTTCCAAATGGAAATCGGGGAGACTCGATGGCTGGATTTCGGGCATTTGCTCGAGGATCACGGCGCGCTCGATGACGTTGCGCAGCTCGCGGACATTGCCCGGCCAGTGATGCGCCAGCAGTTTGGATTGCGCCTCGCGGCTGACGGCCTTGATCGATTTGTTCATCGTCAGGCTGAAATGACCCAAAAAATGGTCGGCCAGCACCAGGACGTCATTGCCACGCTCGCGCAAGGCGGGAGGGCGGAACTGCACCACGTTCAAGCGGTGATAAAGGTCCTCGCGGAAATGGTTGTCCTTGATCGCCTCGATAATGTCGCGATTGGTCGCCGCGATCAGGCGGACGTCCACCCGCAACTCCTGATTACCCCCGACGCGCGTGAACGTGCCGTCCTCCAAAAAGCGCAGCAGCTTGGCCTGGAGCGGCCGGCTCATATCACCGATCTCATCCAGAAAAATGGTGCCGCTGTCCGCCTCCTCCACCCGGCCAATCTTCTGTCGCAACGCGCCGGTGAAGGCGCCCTTTTCGTGCCCGAAAAGCTCGCTCTCCAGCAGCATTTCCGGGATGGCCGCGCAGTTGATGCGGACGTAATTGCCCTGCCGGCGCTGACTGAGAGAATGCAGCGCGCCCGCGATCAATTCCTTGCCTGTGCCGCTCTCGCCCAGGATCAACACTGTCGCGTTGGTCGGAGCGACCGTCTGAATGAGCTGGCGCAACTCGAGCACCTTCGGATGCTCACCGATGATTTGCTCCAACCGGTACGGCTCGCCCGCGCGCGCGCGAAGGGCGGCGTTTTCCTTCAAAAGGCGATACCGCTCCGCGCAACGGGAAACCGCGTGCAGCAATTCCTCCGGCTCAAACGGCTTGCCCAGGTAGTCAATCGCGCCCGCCTTGATCGCCTCAACGGCGAGCTTCGGAGTGGCGTAGGCAGTGATCACGAGCACCGGCATGTCCGGCATGCGTTTCTTAACCCGCTCCAGAAACTCATAACCGCTCATTCCGCCGAGGCGGGCATCCGTGATGACCATGAAAACCTCCTCGTGCTCAAGGAGTTTCAAGCCCTGCTCCGCGGAGTCCACCGCGCGAATTTGGTAGCCCTGCCCGGCCATGACCGTCTCCAGGGAGAGACGCATGTTCTTCTCGTCATCGACGATCAACAATGGCGGCAGCGTGTTCATGTGCGCAGTTTCATCATGGTCCTGGCCGGGAAATGTAGGGTGAAGCGGGTTCCCTTTCCAAGCTCAGATTCCACCCGAACGGTTCCGCCGTAAATCTCGACGTTGTGCTTCACAATGGCAAGCCCGAGTCCGCTGCCCTTGACCTTGGTGGTGAAGTACGGCTCAAAAATCTTCTCCAAATTCTCCGGTGAAATGCCCGGACCATCATCAGCGATGGTCACGATCACCGAAAAATCCTCCCCGTATTTGGCGCCAATAAAAATGTTCCCCTTGCCCTGCATCACCTCGCGCGCGTTCTGCAAAAGGTTTAGAAACACCTCGTTCAGGTGCCCCCGTTGCGCCATAAGGGAGGGCAATGTGGGGGCGTAATCGCGGTGAATCTCCACCGCAAACTTGGAACCCGGTGGAAACGCCTGCCGGATGGCTTGCTCCATCTCGTCCACGGCATTGACCTTTTCCACCTTGCCCTCCACCAACTGCGCGTAGCCCATCAACTCGGTGATGATGCGGTCCGACCGCTGCACCTCCTCCCGGATAATGTCGATCTGCTGCTGCGCGGCGGGTTTGCCTTCCCGGGCCATTTGCTGGAGGGAAAAGGCGGCGTTATTAATGATCGCGAGGGGATTCTTGATCTGGTGGGCGATCTCGGCCGCCAGCCGTCCGGTGGCCTGCAACTGTTGCTGCCGCAAGGCAAACTCGCGCGCCTCCTCCTCGGCGCGCCCCAGCTTGTCGAAGAGCACTTGCACACCGTAGCAACAGGCCGTCATGAGCACCAATTGCAGGAACCGCAGCACAATTGGCTCGGGAAAATCGGTCTCTCCCAGCATGTCGCTGTTCGTGGGCTGATTGATGTTGTTGATCGATTTTGCCTCCTCGTCCGCGATCTTGCTGTCGGCGACGCCGGCAAGAAGAAAAAAGACGCATAACAACAGGTTCGCGGGCAACTGGATGGCCGCGCCGGGAATCACAATCGTGTTGCGGATGATCAACCCGTGAAAGATCCAGTACAGAAGACTGTTGAAACCGCCGGTCACCACCGTCATCGCCGCCAGAAACAGCCCGTCCACAAACGCCACGGCGGTGACCGCCCCTTGCACCAGGCGGAAGGAGAGGTTGTTCATTCCGAGCAGGAGGAAGCCCGTGCCGACATTCAGCGCCACGTACACCAGGAAGAAGATTTTCAGACTGTCGAAGGCGTGTTGCCGCGCGGTGGTCAAGTTGTGGGACCAGTTCGAAATGAACAGGGTATAGACCAGCATCGGCAGCAGGATCGCCTTGACCGGCAACACCACCCCGCGCTCCATGAACTGGAGGCGGTTGGCTTGCTTGACCGGATCCGGCTTGCTGGTGACGAGGAACTGCCGCCACCGCTCGACCGTGACCCATTGGGAAAAACGCTTCAACATGGCGCGGGTTGGGAACGTTACGCCGGGCGGCCCTTCAGACCTGGCGGACCGGGAAAAACTCGCTGTCGTTGCGCGATTCCATTGATATTAGCGGATTTCCAGCAATTCCAATGCCCGCGCCGCGATTTTTTCCACGTCCCACAATCTTCCCACCCCCTCGTAGCCGCAGGAAAGCATGCCCTCCTCGGGGCCGATGAACTCCACCCCGCGCTCTTTTAATACCGCGACGTTTTGGCGGGTGGCGGGATGCAGCCACATTTTTCCATTCATGGCCGGCGCGATCAAGACGCGCGCTTGGGGCGCCAGCGCCAGGGCGATGCAGGTCAGGGCATCGTCGGCCAGCCCGTGCGCCATTTTGGCCAGGATATTCGCGGTGGCGGGGGCGATCAACAGCAGACTGGCCTCGTCCGCCAGCCGGATGTGCGTCGGTTTCCAGCCCTCGTCCTCGTCGTAAAGATCGGTGACCACCGGGCGGCGGGAGAGAGTCTTGAAGGCGAGGGGCGTGATGAATCGCTGCGCGTCGGCGGTCATCACCACATTGACAGCGCAGCCCCGCTTGGCCAGCCGGCTGGTCAAATCCGCGGCCTTGTAAGCGGCGATCGACCCGGTGACGCCGAGCACGATATTGGGAGCGGGGGTGCTCATTTCAATCCTCGCTTAACGCCATTGCCGACCGGCTTACCCGCAATTTTTCCGCGTCCAGAATGATTTGCATGCGGCGCAAATCCTCCGCAATCGATCCGCTGGGGATCAAATAGTCAAACTGGGTCCAGCGGGAGATTTCCTGCCGCGCCTCATTGAGCCGCCGGAGGATAATTTCCTCGGAGTCCGCCCCGCGCTTGCGGAGGCGTTGCTCCAGGACCTTCACGGACGGGGGTGAAAGAAAGACAGTGATGAGCGACCGGCGCAACTCCTCGTCCGCCCGCGCCTGCAAACAAAGGTGTTCCACACCTTGAACGTCCACGCTGAGAATCACGTCCTGGCCCTGGCGCAACCGGCCCAACACCTCGGATTTCAGCGTGCCGTAACGGTTTCCATACACCACGGCGTGCTCCAAAAACTCGCCGGCGGTGACGCGGCGTTCAAAGTCGTCCAGCCCGAAGAAATAGTAGTCCACCCCGTTTTGCTCGCCGGGGCGTGGTGCCCGGGTCGTGCAAGTGATGGCCCGCGCCAAGCCGGGGCGGGTGGCCAGCAGTTGCTGGCAGACGGTTGTTTTTCCGCCTCCCGACGGGGCGGAAACCACAATCAACAGCGCGCTGGATTTGGCGTCAGCCATGAATCATTGAAAAGGGATTGCCGCGGCAAGTCAACACCACCGGGACCGCGCCCCCGTTATTCGACGTTCTGGGCCTGCTCGCGGAATTTCTCCAATTCCGTTTTTAACGTCACCACTTCGCGGGAAATGAGGCTGTCATTGGCTTTTGAGCCGATGGTGTTGATCTCCCGGTTCATTTCCTGCGCCAGAAAGTCGAGTGTGCGCCCCACCGGCTCGCGCGTGGCCAGGCAATCGTCGAACTGCTGAAAATGGCTCTGCAACCGCGCGAGTTCCTCGGAGATGTCCGAGCGATCCGCGAAATAAACAATTTCCTTGAGCAGGCGCTCGTCGTCCGGCGCGGGTGATTCCAAACCAGCCGCCTTGACGCGCTCGGTCAATTGCTGGCGATAACGTTCCAGCACCAACGGGGCCTGCTTTTGGACCTGAGTGACGGCTTTTTTCATCAGTTTCACCCGGCTGGAGAGGTCTTTCGCCAAGTGAGCCCCTTCCCGCTCGCGCATCTTCACCAAATCCGCGAGGGCCTTGCGCAACGCCTGCTCCACGGACGGCCAATAACCCTCGGCATCGGTGGTTTCCTCCTCGGTGCGCAACACTCCGGGCGCGCGAACCAGCAAATCCAGTGTCACCTTGTCCGCAATTTTCAAATCTTTCGCCAGACGGGAAAGTTCCCTGGCATACGCCTTGGCCAGCGCGGTGTTCACTTTGACCGCGGCGCCCGCCTGGCCCTCGGCCGAGTGCAAATTCACCCGGAGTGTGAGCCGGCCGCGCGAAACATGGCGGTTCACCTCCTCGCGCACGCGCGCTTCCAACGCCTCCAGCTCGCGCGGCAGGTAGATGGAAATCTCCCCCTGCCGCCGGTTCACTGAACTCAGCTCCACCGTAATTTTGTCGCCCTTCAGGGAACACTCGCCCCGCCCGTAGCCCGTCATGGATCTCATGCCGCCGGACTATGGGAAAAGCACCGGGATGAGGCGACTATTTTTTACAGGCCCGCAGTGGTGTCCGCCATCATCATCGATGGCGCCCCATTTCCGAATGGGGACAAACAGAACATTGCGCCGTTGCCAATCTGCACGTCCCCCGGCGCGCCACTCCACTTTGCACCAATGCCCTGGCCGCTCCGCTCTTTACAATCAACCATTTTGCGAACCCACTTTCTGCCCCGTCCCAGCCGCGGCCTTTTGAACCTCGGCGTTGAACTTTGCCTGGCACGCCGGACAGATGCCGTGGGTGAAATTCGCATCGGTGCGCGCCCGGACATAGTGCTCCACGCTTTGCCAGTATCCGGTGTCGCTCCGCACGCTCTTGCACCAGCCGCAAATCGGAATGAGGCCGGACAACGTTTTAACCTCGGCGAGCGCCTTCTGCAGCGAGGCAATCATTTCCAGTTGCCCGGCCTCGGCCCGCCGGCGGCGCGCCATCTCGCGACTGGCAAACCAATTGGCCAGAATCAGCAGCACAGCCACCGCGACACTGGCGACGACCAAAAGGTGGGCGGCGTGCCGGTAGTCGGCTTGCTCCCGCTCATCCCGCTCGCTTAGCAAGCGCTTCTCCTTTTCCGAAAAATCCTGCAATTCCTTGAGGGCATGACTGGTGACTTTGCGGCCTTCCGATCCCTCGTCCAAGCTGGTGGCCGCCGCGGCCCCCTGCCGCGCAAAGACACCGATGACCTTGTCGTCAAAATCGAACACTTCTTTCATGGCCGCGGCCAATTCCTTGAGCCGCCGCTGCTGGTCGGGATCCCCGCGGGTCAGATCCTCCAAACGCTTGATTTCCTGAAGGTCCGTGTTTGTGTCGCTGCGGTACTCGATGAGCAATTCCGGAGCGCCTTTCTCCGCGTAGTCACGGACGCTGGTTTGGGCATCCACCAGCTTGTCCTCGATGGTCTGGGCGTCGAGCACCGCTTGAAAGGTGCGCTCCCGCCAATAGGTCGCCTCCTTGAGTTCCGACACGGTTCTGGTGGCGATCGCCGCGACAAAGCCCATGAGGACGATGGAGAGTCCCACCGGAGCCCACCGAACGAGCTTGAATTTCCCTTCCGTCATATCAACAAGGCGCCGCCTGCGAGACCGGCGCGGCTGGTCACATTTCGTCCGCTTTCCGACGCCAGTCAGGTCCCGTGGACTAAAATCAGCACACCGGCCCGCGTGCACTCAATTTTTGCCAGCGCGCGAGCGACGATTCCATTTGAACTCACTTGCAGATCTTGCCAACAGCTACCCCAAGGTAACGCCATTGGTCAATCGCTCAAGGCAAAGCGGAACCACTTTCGCCCGCGCCCCTCGGGGATGATGCTCGACAGGCGCCAACCCGTTTTCGCAAAATGACCTCACTGGTTTGAGAATTTACCGGCAAGTTTTGGCTCCTCTTTGCCTGGCCTCGCTCGTTGTTGCCACGAGAATTGCGACAACGAAGGCGGCGGAGCTTTCCATTTCCGGTTCCGCGCAGGAGCGCGTCACGGAATTGATCCAGCGAATGTTCGGGCCGAACCGGGGCGAGAACCTTTCCGATGGTTCAAGCACAAATTCTCTGGTCATTTTAACGAACATTGAGCGCGGCTTTCGCGAAGCGGCGGCGCTGCAGCCGCAACGTCTGGATTTGCGCTTTGGCATTGCCAGCGCCCTGATTGGC
>CAZMLP010000662.1:0-3452 GCA_964566745.1 uncultured Verrucomicrobiota bacterium
CCAGCTTTGGACCGAGGTGGACGACCAACTTGTTTATGTGGACGACGGGACCAGCAACCCGGGCTATTTCCGCATGAGCGGTTTGCCGAATCGCCTTTTCCAATTCAATCCTTTCACCGGTGGCATTCCCTCACCCGGCTACACCATCTGGTCGTACTACGGCGACAGTGAATGGTTTAGCGAGGCGGGCAGTGGCAGCGACACCTTTACCGCCTACTACGGGGGGCCGCTCGACAACATTTTTCCAAACAACTCTCCGGCGCAGTTCGGCACTTACACGCTGGACTTGCATGCCTATAGCACCGCCGACCACAGCATCGAGGTGCCTGGCGTGACAGTGAAATTCAACAAGACCTCGCGGCCCGCGGGCGGGAAGGTGGCCCATGACGAGGCGCCGTATCCCTCCGGGGCCACGCAGGCGGCCGGGCAATGGTTTTATTCCAACTTTCCCTCCCCTGATGTCACGTTGGTGGATTACGCGACACGCCTGGTGAAAGTGAGCGTGTACATGACCCGGGCGATGGTGGTAAGCGGTGTGATCTCGGGCAACGCCGGTCCCGTCCCGGAGGCGGCGGTGGTCATTCGCAACCGTTACGGAAATCCGATCGCCCAGACCGTGACGGGCGCCGACGGAAAGTACCAGTTTACCACGCTGCAACCGCAGCCGGTTTATTTGGACGTGAATCGGCGCGGGTTCCGCCCCTTCCGCAAGCGGTTCGATCCCCCGAGCGTCAGCAATCCAGACATCACCGCGAACATCACGTTGGAAAACACGCCAGCACCGACCATCGACAAGTTCACCATGAACCGCTTCGGGTTGTTCCTGCCGGGTGTGCTCAAGAGTGGCGACGCGCACGGGTTCAACACGGAAACCGCCCGGACCAACCTCACCCTGACCTGGAAGGCGACGGCGCGCGGCCCGGAAAATTACCATGTCACGCTGGACGGCTTCGTCCGCCCCGACGAGACGCAGCAACCGCCCGAGGAATTCGACATCGTGGACCGCGTGGCGGAATTGTGGCTGGTGGACCGGCGGTCCTTTACCAACGCCCCCGCGAATTATCCGAACCAGCGCGCGGTGAGCCCGGTGGATCCTCCCGCGCCGCTCAATTACGTCAGCGTGATGAAGTGGTTGAATGAGATCACCGCCGCGAAGAAGGACGGCCAGCCATATTATGTGGTCCATCAAATCATGGCGCGGAGCAAGGCCAATTTCGACAACAACTTCACCAACAAGTTGAATTTGTGGGAACTGCCAAGCGGGGTGTTCAGCCCGCGCTTGATCGCCATCACGGAAAACGGCGGGGTGGTGGTGAAGGATTACGAGTTGCCCGGCAGCCAGGTTCCTTTGCAAGGCATGAACATGCCCGGTTGGGTGGCGGGGCTCACCACTCTCATTGGTTACGGCGCGACGGCCGGAGGCTTCGATGTGGATTTGGGCAAAAGCCACGGCGAGGGCTTCTTCCGCGTGGATACGATCAGCCCAAAAATGGAGGCGCACATCACGCTGGACCCGCTGTCGGCGAACCCGCCCGATGACGCCAACCTGATTTACAAATATGTGCTCGGCGTCGAGCTTCCCATTGGCGAGCACACCACTTCCGACGGGCCGATGAAGCTGGGCCCCGAGTTCCTCGGGCACAAAATCGAGGGGGCCACCGTGGAATTCGAGGTCACCGGAAAAGACCGCAAGGCGGCGCTGGGACTGGTGTTCAATGGCGCCGACGAGGGGGAGCACGAGGAGCAAAACAAGGGATATACTCCCGAAATCGCGAAGGAGGCCAGCAATTCAATTGAGGCCACAGTGGAGTTTCACGAGCAGGCGAAGGCGGGCGTGAGCCAGACGCTGGACGCGGACTGGTTGGGGAACAACCTCTTGTCCGGCTACAGTTTTATCCTCGAGGGCCAGGCGACGGCCGACGTCTCGCTCCGGGTTAACGCGACGCCGGTGCTCAAGGCGATCCCTTATGTCGGCCCGGTTTTGCTGGCCCTCGACAAGACGGGGGCGTTGACGGTGTGGGGAAAGTTCGAGACGACAATGGGCGTGAAACTGGCCTACGAGTACATAACGCAGTACAAAAAGGTCAGCGCGGGCGGAACCACGGACGGCACGGACCAGGGCGCCCGCTTTGATTTCATGGGACAGCCCAGTTCCACCCACAAAGTGGAGTTCAAACTGATCCTGCGACTGGCGGCCGGTTTGGAGATCACGGCATTGCGAGGAGCCGCCGAGGGAACGGCGCTGCTTCAAGTTGGCGCGCCCAAAGACGCCAATGACACCGAGGGCATCTTCTTCACGTTTGATCCGGTGGGCCGGAACCCGCTGCTCACGCAGATCGACGGGGCCTTCAGCGTGGTGCTGCGCGCCGCGGTCAACCTGTGGGCGGTGCAATACTCGAAGCAGTGGCAATGGGACGTGGCGCGCTGGACAATCAATCGCACCGCCCAGCCCGCGGTCACTCCGCAAAGCGTCCGGGGCGCGGCTGTGACGGAGGAAGATTCGCACATGGAGATCACCCCCATCTTCATCACCACCACCCTCTTCAACCCCGCCACCGCGCCGCCGTTCAAGTTCGTCGGCGCCAATGGCACACTCGTGCAAGACTTTTACCGGCCCGGAGTGATTGACGTCTCCACCGGCTCCAAGCCGTTGCTTGTCTTCACCGGCACGGACCCGGGCACCGGCCTGATGACCGTCATGGCCAGCACCAACAGCGGCAAGGGCTGGAGCCAGCCGGTGAAAATCGCCTCGGCAGGCGGAATCGTCTCTGTGGCCACCGTCGAGAACCCGGCGGGCGGTTGGATGGTGGCATGGAGCGAGATCGACCAGGCGGACTTGGGCAACCCTTATGCCAGTTCGACTTTGAAATATTCCTTGCTGAACACCGCGGGAACGGCATGGACCACCCCCGAGGTGATTCACACCGGACCGGAGGTGGCGTTCAATTTGAAGCTTGCGGCGGCGGACAAACAGATCCTGCTGGCTTATCTCACCACCATCGAAGGGCCGCTGGGGGAACACCAAACGCTCACTTCGCTGGTTTGGAACGGCACAGCCTGGGCCGCGCCAAAGGCATTGCTCCCGCCACAAACAATCAAAGTGCTGGATGTGGCGGGCAACACGAACGGCGCCGCCGTGCTCGCGGCTTCCACCGGCGATGGCCAGGTGCTCTCTTTCGATCTCGTGGGAACAGTGTGGAGCACCCCGACCGTGGTCGGCACCGGCGCCCTGGGTCCCCTCTCGCTGTCGTTGACCAGCGCGAGTTTTGCGGGCCTCGCCTGGGAGAACACGAACAGCACGGTCCTCTTCTCCACCCGGGACGCGTCGGCGTTTGATTGGAGCGCCGCCATCCCGGTCGTGACCAATGTCTCCAGCCCGGAGTTGCAATTGACCGCCGTGAACCACAATGGCGCGACGCTCTACCTGGCCGCCTGGACCGCCGGTGGCGATG
>CAZMLP010000663.1:0-11148 GCA_964566745.1 uncultured Verrucomicrobiota bacterium
CCCGCTTGCCCGCCAAACTCATGGTGCCTTTCCCGGTATCCATGAATATGAGTCAACGAATGGTTCAGCCTAATGGCTCAACTCCTCTCCCGGTATCCTTTTTCTTGAGGCAACTCGGTGAATAACCCGGGTTCCAAAACCAGTTGCTTTGCGGCCACTGGCTGTTTCAATCTTTGCCCATGACGAAGCCGTTGGCACTCGTTTGCTACGAAAACCTCCTTCCCGGCAGCCAGTTGCTGAACAAGCTGCCGGACTTGGGGTATCGCGTCGCCGCCGTGACGGACGCGAGCAAACTCGTGGCCGAGGCTCGCGCGACCCATCCTCTGGTGATCCTCGCGGATTTGCAGTGGAAACAACTCGATTTCTGCGCTATCATCCGCCAGTTGAAGGAGGACACCGAGACGCAGCACATTCCGGTGGTTGTTTATACCCGCGCCGATGACAAGAAAGGTCCGGCGGCGGCGGTGAAGGCGGGTGCCACGCTCGTCGCGGGCGAGGCGGGTTTGCTGGCCCAACTGCCCCAACTTCTTGAGCAGGCACTGGTGATCGAGTGAGGCGAATTTTCAGGCATCCAAGAAATGACTATGGCCGTACCAAGCGTCAAATTGACCAAAGGCACCCACGTGGTGCATCTGTTTTACAATGTGGACCGCCTCCGCTGGGCGCAGTTGTCCCACGAGCAAGTCATGGCGGCCAAGCGCAAGGTGGAGGCGCATCTGGCCGCGAATTCCGCCCCGTCCAGCCCGCGCATCACCAGTTACGCGAACATGGGCGGCAAGGCGGACATGGCGTTCATGATCATGGCGCTGGAGTTGGGCCAGGTTGGCGCGCTGCATCGCGAATTGGAGGCCTGCTTTCCGCCCGGCTCGTTGCAGCGGGTTTACACCTTTTTCAGTGTCACCGAGCTGCCGGATTACGTGAGCACCGAGGATGATCTCAAGCGCCGGCTCGTGGACCACGAGAAGCTGGAGGCGGGCAGCGAGGCCTTCGAGAAGCGCATGGGAGAGCTGCGCCAGGCGCAGACCGAGTACGAGCACTACCGCCTTTATCCAGAACTGCCGGATTGGGAAGTAATGGCGTTTTACCCCATGAGCAAGCGTCGCGGGGAGAAGGCCAATTGGTATTCCCTCGATTTTGCCGCGCGCAAGCAACTAATGGGTGGGCACGCGCGCGTCGGCCGCAAATACGCGGGGCGCATCACGCAATTGATCACCGGCTCGACCGGCCTCGACGATTGGGAATGGGGCGTCACGCTCGTTGCCCATCAAGTGGACGCGTTGAAGGAGATTGTTTACGAGATGCGCTTTGACGAGGTCACCGCCAAATATGGTGAATTTGGCCCGTTCTACGTGAACCTCCGCCTCTCCGTCGTGGATTTGTTCGATCACCTGCGGCTTTGAGGCGCTGGATCGGCCTTTGAGAAGGCGGTATCCCCCTCAGCGCAACTGATACGCCGCCCGGTTGGTGGCGATTCCTTGCTGGTTGAATTGGCGCTCGAAGTCAGTGACGATTTCGCTCAAGTCTGCGGGCGTGTCGATGGACGTGAAAGCGGCGTTGGCTCCGAAAACGGCGGTCATTTGCTGGAAATAATCCGCGTCATCCGTTCGCAAATAAACAATCCCTCCGGGTTGCAACGAGCGCTGGGCCAGAGCCGTGAATTGCTCGTTGATCAAGCGGTTCTTGCGATGTTTGCGCTTGGGCCAAGGGTCGGGAAAATAGACATGCAGGGCGGAGACCGAGACGGGCGGCAAAAGAAATTCCAACAGGTAAGCGGCCTCAATCCGCACCACTCGAAGGTTGTCGAGCCCGGCGCGCAGCCCCTTGCGATCCAGTTTGCGAAGACGTCCCAAGAGCCGTTCCACTCCGAGAAAATTTCGATCCCGGTTCCGCGCGGCGTATTGTGCAAGGAATGAACCGTCCCCGCTGCCTAGCTCGACCTCCAACGGTCGCGGCTGCGCGAAGATGGTCTCCAAATCAATCGGGTCCGTAATCAAGCCAAGTTTGAGAATGAGTGACGGCGGGTTGGCGGTCGCCGGAGTTTCCGTCGGGGAAGGAGAAGTCATGCGCGGAAAGCGGGCGAAATCAGGCGTTGCTGAAAAGGGCCAGCGAGGCCGTGTAGCCGTGCAGAAAGTTACGCTCGCCGACCGGGCCAATTTCCCCATTGCAAAAAAATCCGGTCAAGCCGGGAGGGGCTAGCATTTTTCGCACGAGCGCGGCGTCATGGTTTTCCGTGCCAAACAGATTCTTGCCGCGACCGTTGCAATTGCAAAGGCAACCGCCGTAGAGGGTCGCGCCGGTGAGATTCTTTTGCGCGCGCGCCAGCAGCGCCTCCATGTCTTGCGTGGCGGCCGTGGCGTCGCGCCGCTGAAACTGGAGGGTTTGCCCCTGGCGCGGAAGCGCGCTCACCAGGATGGACCCGGACTTGGGGTCGGCGCCAATCAAGTTGCGGACCAGGAAATCCCCCCGGTGAAACTCATCGAGATACTCGTTGATCACCAGCCCAACAAAGAGGTTGCCCCGCGCCTTTTCCTGCGCCTCGCCGGAAAGCTGGTTGAAGGTGTCCACCAGCACTTGATAGGCGGGACGGTTGCCGATCTCGTGGATGAAATTGCGCTCGGCCCGGGTGATGGTCCAAGTGTCTCCGATGGGCGTGCAGCCTTGGGAAATGACTCCCGTGAGCCGGACACCGCCTCCAAAAGAGATGGCCACGCCACCGTCCTCGAACACCTCGCCGTTCAGGTAAATCTGGGTGCGTTGCTCGGTCGGTTCACCGCTGGCCAGACCGCCCAGGATCGGCAAGGGCGCGTAGGCCTCGTTCCATTCCTTGAGCCAGTGCTCGCAATCCAGATGAAACGGGTCGGCAAAGACCAGCCAACCATTGGTTTGATCGGCCATGACATTGGTTTCCATGTGCCAATAAACCGGGCCGTTCGCCTCCTCGACTTGCTCTTGCGTGAAGCGGCGCGTTTCAAGCCGGGCGTTCGGGAGGTGGTAAAGGCCCAAAACCAATCCGCCTTGGTCCTCCACCTCCGGGTCCCCGCTAACGAGGCTGTTGCTGGAGCAACCAGCCAGCAGGGGAATCCGGGCATGCACGCGAAGAATTTCGAGAATCTGCCCGGCATGCGCAAAAAGCGAGGGGGTCATGAAGACCAGCCCGAGGGAGACGGAGGACGCCGGCAGGCGGGAGCGCAAGCCTTCCGCCCACCGCTGCAATCCGTTCTCGTCATAGCCGCCCAACCAGAGGTCGGACACGGCAAACTCATTTTGCATGGGGAAAACATTAACGGGAAGCTTGCGAGTGGCAACCAGAACCGGTGTTTTGGCGCGAAATCGCCCAAGGAGGAGGCTGCGGGGATGATTTGACCTGCTGGGCGATTCGTTGGCATACTGGTTTTGTCAGGGGCCCACCGTCAAACGGCGCGGGGTTTGGATGAGGTGATGGTGGCTGGAAAAATCGGCTTGCTGAAGCCGGAATGTCGTTGGGGAGGCTCAAGCCGGGGCTCCGAATGGCCGATGAACGCTGAGTCCGGCCATAAACCGCAGTCGCGTGGGAGAAACAGGCCAGCCAGCGACGGCGGCTCGAGTCGGGTGCTTTTGGCCCGTGCCGTGACGTATATTTTGAACTCGATTGCAGTATCAGCCAGGCCAGCCGCCCCTTTCAAGGCGGCTGACAGTGCTTCCCCACCGGCACGGACGGGCCGCGAGGGAAGCGGTTTACGTGACTGGCTGGAGGGAGGCATGGCGGTGCTTTCTCCCCAAGGCGAGGTTCTCCAAGCGAATGACTCGCTGATCCGGTGGCTTAACCGGGGCACGGAGGAGTTGGGGGGATTTCCCCTGGCCACCTTGTTGGAAAAGCGGTTGCCGGGCTGGGCCGGGCTCCCTGATTGCCAAACCCTGGACGCCGGGACTTTTCACCATTTCCAACTCGCTCCCATGGACGGCCACCCGGGTTTGCTGCTGGACATCGAAATCGCCCGCGCCGGGGGGCAGTGGACAGCGTTTCTGAACTCGGTTTTGCCGCCCCCGGTGGATTTGCGCGAGACCCCTTGGGACGAGTATTTGCGGGATGAAACGGCGTTGCGCCAGATTCTTTCCCGGCTTTTTCGTTCCGAGACCCAATTGGAACGACTGGTGGAAAAATGGCCGGGGGTCATTTTCCAGCAGCGGGCGGATCTCACGTTTGAATTTGTGAGTCCGAGAATTGAGGAGCTTACGGGCCTGGCTCCCTCGGTTTGGCGGTCGCAGCCCCAGCGCTTTTTGCAGGTGGTTCACGAGGCGGACTTGGAGCATTTCAAACAGCATCTCAAACGCGCCGCCACCGGGCGGGAGCCGGTGAGCTGCATTTACCGGGTTCGGAATGTCAAAACCGGGCGGATCAGCCATGTGCGCGAGCAACGCGAGGCTTGCCTCAGCGTGGGGGGGCTGGTGCTTGGATACGATGGCGTCTGGCTGGATGTCACCCGGCAGGCCGTGGCGGAGAAGCGGCTGGAATCGGCCTCCTGGAAGGAAACGCTGGCCTTGGTGACGATGGGGCTGGCCCATGATTTTGGAAACATGCTGGCGGGCATCCACTCGTTGAGCGAGTCGTTCCTGGCGCAGGCGGAGACGGGGCATCCGTTTCGCGAGGGCGCGACGCTCATCAAGCAAAACGCCATGCAAGCCATCCAACTGGTGCAGCGCATCGTGAATTTGCACCGGGGAAAGACCGGCGAGCGGAGCTATGGCGATTTGAACGAGATGGCAACGGACGCGGCGGAGCTGGCGCGAAAGATTGTGTCCCGGCGCATCCAGGTGAAGGTCCAGCTCGAGCCCCGCTCGCTGCCCTTGTTCGTTGACATGATCGAGTTGCGCCAGGTGATCATTAACATGATTATCAACGCGGCGGATGCCATGCCGGACGGGGGCAAGCTCTCGTTTCAGACCTCGCTGCACACGGAATTGCCACCGCTGGGCGTGGTGCGGGGCTCGTTGCCCCGGTTGCCGGCGCTGTGTCTGACTTTGGCGGACACCGGGTGCGGGATACGGGCCAGCCAGTTGGCGTCGATTTTTGAGCCGTTCTTCACCACCAAGGCGATGAAACGGGGGTCTGGACTCGGCTTGTACAACGCGAGCCTGTTCGTGGAGAAACATCACGGGGCAATCTCAGTCGAGTCGGCCGAGGGGGTGGGCACCACCTTCCGAATCTGGCTGCCCCAGGCGACCTTCACGGAAAACGAGGACGAGGCCAAGGACGCCTCACCGCCACGCCGGACCATATTGTTGTTCAGCGAGGCCGGACGGTTGCAGGAGAGCACGGCTGAGTTCCTCCGCTTGCATGGTTATCATGTGGTGCCAACCTCGGCGCCGGACAGCGCCTTGGAATTGCTGACTTCGGCGGACTACCAGTTTTCCGGGGTGATTGTCCTCGTCGAGCATGGGCCGGTATTGGCGCCTCCCCTGCTTGATGACATCCGCCGGCGCCGCCTGCCGGTCAAGACAATCGTCCAGTTTTTTGGTTGCAACGAGGACGAGTTGAACACCCAATGGTTTCAAAAGGCGGATTTGACCTTAACCTCGGATCTCCCGGAACCGGAGATACTGACTCGCATCGCGAAGGTTTTTGAGGGCCAGAACAGAACGGGACTATGAGCGTCACTGACAACCGGCAGACCGAGCCATTGCTGCATCGCATCCTGATCGTGGATGACGAGGAGATTGTTCTGGTGGCGTTGCGTGAAACGTTGCGCCGCGAGGGATACGAGGTGGTGACCGCGCCCAACGCCATCCAGGCGCTTGAACTGCTCAAGCACAGCCAGTTTTCCGTGATTCTCACCGACCAGTCGATGCCGATGCTCACGGGACTGGAGTTTCTCGCGCAGGCCAAGCAGATCCAGCCGGACGCGACGCGCATCCTGATCACCGCCGTGTTAAGCCTGAGCACGGTGATTGACGCCATCAACAAGGGCGAAATTTACCGGTTCATCGTCAAGCCCTGGCTCCGGGAGGAGTTGCTGGCCACGATCAAAAACGCCATCCAGCGCTACGAGTTGATTTGCCGGAACGCGGTGTTGCAAGCGGCAACGCTGGCCATGAACGAAAAGCTCACCAAGCTCAACCAATCCCTGGAGGAGCAGGTGGGGCGGGTGGCGGAGCAGAACACCCAGCTCGAAAACCTGAACAAGGCGCTGGGCGAGAACTTGCAGCAATCGGTCGAGCTTTGCCTCAAAACAATGCAAACTTTCTACCCCATGCTGGGCGCGCAAGCCCGGCGGGTGCACGAGGTTTGCCGGGCCATGGCGGATGGATTGCAATTGCCGCCGGAACAGCGGCAGGTGCTGGAAATCAGCGCCTGGCTGCACGATGTCGGCCTGGTGGGAATTCCCCGCCAATTGATCAAGCGCTGGCTGGATTACCCGGACACTTTGAACGAGGCGGAGCGGGCCTTGATCGAGCAGCACACGGTCATGGGGCAGGAACTGGCGTCGTTCGTGCACAATCTGGAGGGCGTCGGCAAAACGATCCGCTCGCACCACGAGCGTTACGATGGCAAAGGCTATCCGGACCGCCTGGCCGGGGAAAGCATCCCGTGGCTGGCGCGATTGCTTGCCGTGGCGGTGGGTTACGCCTCCAGCAACCAGCCGCCACGCGAGGCGCTGGAGGCGGTCAAGTTGCAGGGCGGCTCGGCCTACGACCCGGACGCGGTGCGCACCTTCGTGCGGTGCCTGCCGCAGGCCAACGTCCCCCGCCGCCAGCGCGAGGTCTTGCTGGCCGAGTTGCGCCCGGGCATGGTCCTGGCCAAGGGAATTTACACTTCCAACGGATTGTTGTTGATTCCGGAGGGCCAGACCTTGAGCGAGACCAACATCGACAAACTCCGCGCCCACAATCGAGTGAACCCGATCAACCAGTCCTTGCTGGTGTTTTGCTGACCGCCATGCCGTCCACCGCCCCCAGTCACGGAGAGACACCGGACAGCAGTCTGGAGGGGATGCATTACACTTGGTGGCGCTGCCTGTTTGATGCCTCCGAGGATGCGCAAGTGGTTTGCCGGCGGGACGGGGTGATTATCGAGGCGAATCACCGGGCGACAGCGCTGCTGGGGTTGGATCGTGAGCCGGGTTTGGGCGCGGCACGTTTGCAAACCGCCCTCACTGAGACGGTGGCCCGCCGGCTCGCCACACTTTTGGCCCGAAAATCCGGCCCCCAGGAGACCCTGTCCGCGGCAACACTGCTATCAGGCGGGCGTCTGAGCATGATTGCGGATCTGCAATTGACCCCGCTGGATGGCGAATGCTCGCTGGTGACCATCAAGAACGCGAGCCGGCGCTGGCGCATGGAGTCACACGTCCAGCGGCTGATCACGGCGGTGGACTCCACGCCGGATGTGGTTTTTGTCACCGACGCGTCGTTCAAAATCACCTTTGTCAACGCCGCGTTCCAGGGAGTCACGGGGCATACCATCGAGGATGTGCTGGGCCGAAGCTCGGATTTCCATCGCGCGCCCGGGCAGGAGCGCGTCATTCAAGAGTATTTGGCGAAGATTGCCAGCGGGAGTGACTGGACGGGTGAATTGGTCAATGTCCGCGCGGACGGCTCGACCTATCCCGTGGAGGCGGTGATTTCCCCGATTTACGAGAAACAGGGGGAGTTCCTTGGCTTCGCGGCCTTTGAGCGTGACCTCAGCGCGAAGAAAAAGCTGCAGGACGAGTTGATGCTGGAGCGCAACTTCGTCCGGAGCATCATCAACTCGCTGGACTCGGCGGTGTACACCCTGGACAGCCACTTCAACCTGACGCACGCCAACGAGGGCTGGCGGAAATTTCCGGCGGAGCATGGATTGTTGAAACTCGAAGGGGAGCCGGAGCCGGGGCGCTCGCTGCTGGATTACGTGCCCGAGCCGTCGAAACGGGCGGAGCTGCAGATTCTTTTTGATTTCGTGTTGAAGAAGCGGCAGCCCGAGGAGATTCACGCCACCTCGGCGGACCGCCAGCATCACTGGCTGGTCAAGATCGCCCCGTGGTGGCACGAGGGCGAGGTGCAGGGGTTGATTTACATTGTCTCCGACCACACCTACCTGCATCAGTTGCAAAGCCAGCTTTACCAGGCGCAAAAGATGGACACCATCGGCGCGCTGGCGGCGGGCGTGGCGCACGATTTCAACAACCTGCTCCTGGCCATTCGCGGCAACATCAGCCTGCTCCAGTTGAACGACCAGTTCAACGACGCGACCCGCAAACGGTTGCAGCAGATCGACTCGGCCGCCAACCGCGCGGCGGACATCACGCAACAACTGCTTTCCTTCAGCCGGTCCTCGGACGAGCGGGACATGGTGGTGGACTTGAACCAGGTGGTGCGCGAGGCCAGTCAGCTGGCAAAACGGACGCTCAAGAGCCGGATGACTGTGCGGCAGGAGCTCTTGCCCGCGCCGCTGAAGGTGCGCATCGACTCGACGCGCGCCCAGCAAGTGCTGCTGAATTTGTGCGTCAACGCGCAGGACGCGATGCCGGAGGGCGGGGAACTGGTGATCACCAACGCGCGTGTCCAACTGAACGCCGCGCAGGCCTCGAAAGCCACTGTGAAACCCGGGACTTGGTTTGCCCGGTGCTCCGTGGCGGACGCGGGCACCGGCATTCCGCCGGAGGTTTTGGTGCGGATTTTTGACCCGTTCTTCACGACCAAGGAAAAGGGCAAGGGGACTGGCTTGGGCCTGTCGATTGTTCATAGCGTCGTGGCCAAGGCCGGCGGGTTTGTGGAAGTGGAAACGGTCATGGGCGAGGGAACGACATTTCATATTTATTTGCCGGAGGCGCACGCGGGACTGACGGCCGCCGTGAAACTCTCCCAGGCTCCGCTGCAGAAAGGCTCGGGCCGCGTTCTGGTCGTGGACGATCTGGATTTGGTGCTGGATTTCACCCGCTCCTTCCTTCGCGAGGCCGGGTATGAGGTCATCGTGGCCAATTCTGGCGAGGAGGCCATGGAACTCATGGAGCAAATGGCCCAGCCGGTGGACCTGCTCTTCACCGATTACTACATGACCGGCATGAATGGCCGGCAGTTGATGAAGGAGGTTAGCGCGCGCTGGCCGACCGTGAAATTCATCCTGGCCTCCGGCTATTTGGAGGATCATGAACGGGTTCAGATCGAGACGGAGTTTGGCGCCCGGATCCTCCACAAGCCGTTTCACATGCGGGAGGCCATACAGATGGTCGCGGATTCCCTAAAGCGGTGAGGGGGCTTTTCTTCTAAAGGCGGGGGCTGGTTCAACCGATACGGGGACATGGCGGAGGTATTCCGCCGAGTCGCCACATGACCGCCGAACAACTTTTGTCCATTCGCCAATTGACCGAGAAGATCGCCCTGGAACTGGTCTTCGCCGAGCCGGGAAAAGATCACGGCCTGCTGCCCATCAACAGCCTGCTTGCAGAGATCGAGGAGACGTGCGCCACCGTTCCGGCGGACCATCTCATCCGCCAGGCGGTCGCGAGGGCCCGGGGCTGGGTGGACGGCCTTTTTGACACCAGCGCTGTTTTTGACGCCCCCTCCATTCAGCGCCTCGGCGAATGGGTGACGTGGATGCAAGACAACGCCGCCGAGCCGGGAACTCCGGGCACCGGCGCGGCTTTGCCCGCCGCCTGGAACGGACCGGCGCAATCCGGTGGCGTGGCCCAGGCCCCGGACGCCGTCAAGACGGTTGCAGAAGAAACCGACGAGGCGCTCTTGTTGAATTTGGAGAGTGACGCCGAGCTATTGCGCGAGTTTACCAACGAGTCGCAAGAGCATCTGCTCAATGTCGAGCAGGGGGTGCTCGTCCTGGAGGAAAATCCGGGTGACGAGGACACGCTTAACGCCACCTTTCGCGCTTTCCACACTTTCAAGGGCGGGGCCGGCTTCCTGAATTTGGTTCCCATCCAGCAACTGGCGCACGAGTTGGAATCGATGCTGGATCTGGCGCGCCAGCAAAAACTCGCGATCACCACCAACGTGATCGAGATCATTTTGGCGGGTGGCGACACCCTCAAGCAGTTTGTCACCCGCATCGACGCGCAGCTCGCGGGCGCGGAAACACACGGGCCGATTGTGGTGCCCACCCTGGCCTTGCGCCGGCGCATTCGCGCGGTGTTGGAGCGGGATCAACCGCCCGTCGTGAACTCCGTGCCGGTCCAGCCCGCGCCGGCCCCCGAAACGGTGGTTGCCCGCGAGGAATTGCCGGCCCTTCCGAATCCGGTGATTGTGCCTTTGCCGGCGCAAGCTTTGCCCGGGATCGAGCTCGCGGTTAAGCCGGTGGCGAAAGAGTCCGGTCCCGCGAAGACCGCGGTGGCCGCCACCACCGTGAAGGTGGACACACAAAAGCTGGATGGCCTGGTTGATTTGGTCGGGGAACTGGTGATTGCCCAGTCGCTCGTGGCACAGGATTCCTCGGTGAGCACCCTGCAAAGCCAGAATCTCACGCGCAATCTCGCGCAGTTGGGACGCATCACCAAGGAGTTGCAACGCGTCTCGATGTCGTTGCGCATGGTGGCGATTCGACCGACCTTTCAAAAAATGTCCCGCCTGGTCCGGGACACCGCCGCGCAGATGGGCAAGCAGGTGGAACTCGTCATGGAGGGGGAGGAGACGGAACTGGACCGCACCATCGTCGAGGAGATCAGCGACCCGCTGGTCCACATGATTCGCAACTCGGTCGATCATGGCATCGAGAAGCCGGAGGCGCGGGTGGAGCGCGGCAAGCCGGCGCAAGGAACAGTGTGGTTGCGGGCCTTCCATCAGGGCGGCAACATCGTGATCGAAATTCGGGACGACGGCGCCGGACTGAATCGCGCGCGCATCCTGGCCAAGGCGGTGGAAAAAGGCCTGATTGATCGGGGCGCGCAGTTGACGGACAGCGAGGTGTTCCAGCTCATTTTTGCGGCGGGTTTTTCGACCGCCGAGAAGGTCACCGAAATTTCCGGGCGCGGGGTGGGAATGGACGTGGTGCGGCGCAACATCGACAAACTCCGCGGCAAGATCGAGATCGCCTCGACCCTTGGCCAGGGGACAACCTTTGCGATTCACCTGCCGTTGACCCTGGCGATCATTGACGGCTTGATTGTGAGCGTCGGCGAGGAGCGTTACATCGTGCCCACTCTTTCCGTTTGCGAGTCGTTCCGCCCGACGCCAGACATGATCTCG
>CAZMLP010000664.1:0-3639 GCA_964566745.1 uncultured Verrucomicrobiota bacterium
TCTGCTTTGTGCCGGAGCGGGATTACTCGCCGCTTTACGAAAAATTTCTGCAAGCGGCCGCCAAGCACGGCGTCGCCATTGAGATCAACACCGCCGGCCTGCGCAAGGACTGCAAAGAGATGTATCCGAGCCGGGACATTCTCAAACGCGCGCGTCAGCTGGGTGTCGGCCTCACGTTCGGCTCGGATGCCCACATGCCGGCGGAGGTGGCGATGGACTTCGCCGGCGCGGTCGCGCTGGCCAAGGACGTCGGCTACACGCACTGGTGCCGTTTCCGCCAGCGCCAGCGCGAGCTGGTTCCGCTTTGATTCAACCGCCCGCCCCTCCACGAACCTGGAAAGGATACCGCTATGCTCAAGCTCGAAGAATCGGTGTTCGGCAAGATGCCGGATGGCACGCCGGTCAAAATTTACCAACTCTCGAATGCGCGCGGGGTGACGGTTAAATTCTGCGAATACGGGTTGATCATCACGGAGATTTGGACGCCCGACGCCGCTGGAAAATCCGGCAACATCGTTCTTGGCTTCGACAACCTGGAGCGTTACCTGCAGGGCCATCCGTTCTTCGGCGCCATCGCGGGACGCGTGGCCAACCGCATCGCGAAGGGCAAGTTCACCCTCGACGGGAAGGAATACACGCTGGCCACAAACAACGGCGTGAACCATCTCCACGGCGGACGCAAAGGCTTCGACAAAAAGGTCTGGTCCTCCAAGAGCCTGGGGGCCAACGACAGCGAGGCGTCGGTCGAGTTCTCGCTGCTCAGTCCGGATGGGGACGAGGGGTATCCGGGCAGCCTTTCCATCAAGGTCACTTACACGCTCACGGCGAACAGCGAGCTGCGCATCGATTATCGCGCCACGACCGACCAGGCCACGATCATCAACGTCACCAACCACAGCTACTTCAACCTGGCCGGCTCGGGAGAGGTTCTCGGCCATGAGGCCTGGCTGGCGGCGGACCATTACACGCCGGTCGATGAGGGATTGATCCCCACCGGCGAGATTCGCAGCGTGAAGGGCACCCCGCTGGACTTCACCACGCCGACGGCCATCGGCGCGCGTTATGCGCAGACGGGCCTGAAGGCGGGCGGTTACGACCACAATTTCGTGCTGAACAGCGGCGGCAAATCGCTGGCGCTGGCGGGACGGGTGTTCGAGCCCAACTCGCGCCGGGTCATCGAGGTCTCGACCACCGAGCCGGGCATGCAACTCTACACGGCGGTGAACTTGCACGGGCCGATCACCGGCACGGGCGGAGTGGTCTATCAACCCAACCACGCCTTTTGCCTGGAGACCCAGCATTTCCCGGACTCCATCAACCACGCCAATTTCCCCTCCGTGGTGCTGCGCCCCGGCCAGGAATTCGCCAGCACGACGGTTTACAAGTTTTCCACCCGGTAAATTTCCTGTCCTGATTTTATGAAAAGGAGACTGATGGCTTTGGCGTCGGCCGGCTTGCTGTTGTTTCCGTTCATCTTGGGTGCTGGCGAGACATCGCCCGCCAAAGGCAACCGGTCCGCCAAACCGTTGCGGCTCCATTTGCAGCGGCGCGACGCGAACACGGGGGCCGTCTCCATCACGGAGGAGGAGGTCGATCCCGCCAAAGTCGGCGTCGTGGTGGTCGATATGTGGAACTGGCATTGGTGCAAGACCTCGACCGCGCGGGTTGGCGCGCTCGTGCCGCGCATGAACCGCGTGCTGGAAGTGGCCCGCTCGCTGGGCATGCCGGTGTTCCTCTGCCCGACGGACGTGGCGGACAATTATGTCGGCACACCGATGGTGGAATCCCTTCTGAACGTTCCGCTGGTCACGATCCCGGAAGTTGCCAATCCCCAGTGCCCGCCCGCGCCGGACGGCGGCGGCTGCACCTGCGGCAAGGAGCGCTGCCAAGTGAACTACGGCTGGGACAGCATGCACCCCGATTTGATCGTCGGCGCGGATGACCTGATGCCAAACGACCCGCAGGTGCTCTATTCGGTTTGTCGCCAACGGGGCATCACTCACCTGATTTATCTTGGTGTTCACACGCAAGTCTGCCTGCTGGGCAAATCGATCGGCTTGCTGGCCATGACAAAGGCGGGCTTTCGTTGCGTGCTCGCGCGTGATTTGACCGACGCGCACGGCCTCTACGATCCGGAGCACAACCGCACGCCGGATGATTTCACCGCCGATGTGGTGACCCATTTTGAAAAGCACTTGGCCGCGACCATCAATTTTGCCGGCGAACTGGCCGCCGCCGGTTTGTGGAACGCGAATTGGCAGGTCGATCCCGTGCGCGTCGCGCCGTGGGGCACGGTCAAGCGCCCGCATTTGTTTGA
This sequence comes from uncultured Verrucomicrobiota bacterium, assembly GCA_964566745.1. Taxonomy (GTDB): domain Bacteria; phylum Verrucomicrobiota; class Verrucomicrobiia; order Limisphaerales; family CAZMLP01; genus CAZMLP01. The sequence goes on from CAZMLP010000664.1 coordinate 2,318, forward strand.
GAAGGAGATCACGGTCACGCTCACCCAACCGCTGCATCCCGGCGTGGAGATCCGTTACACCCTGGACGGCAGCGCGCCCACGCCCCAATCGCCGCGCTACACCGGACCGTTCAAGGTGCGCGAGACCACCCTGCTCCGCGCGACGGCGTTCGATCACGAGCATGTCGTCGGTCTTCCGTCGGAGGCGTTTTTTGCGCGTCTCGGCCCCGCGCCGCCGCATCCCGATGTTTATCTTTCCGGGTTGCAACCGTGGCGCGCGGTCGGCTTGGGCCATTCACCGGCATTTTTTGATCATCGCTTTTCTCCCGGCGTGAACCCGCCGCAAATGGATCTCGCCAACGGCAAGCAACCGCTCCGTTTGCGTGGCAAAAATTACGCGAAGGGCGTCGGTGTCCACGCGCCGAACCAAATTGTTTACGACCTCAAGCCCGAATTCACCCGGTTCGTGGCGCGGGCCGGGGTGGATGAATCGATGCTCGCGATTGGCAATGGGTCCAATCTCGCCATGCATCCCAGCGTGGTGTTCAAGGTGTTCATTGACGGTCGCGAGGCCGCTTCCAGTCCGATGATGCGGATTTCCTTCGAGCCTTGGCGCTTTGACGTGCCGATCCCCGCTGGCAGCAAACGGATCAGCCTGGTCGTCACGGACGGCGGGGACGGTCATCAGGAGGATTGGGCGGAATGGGTGGATGCCGGGTTCGTTGCGAGCCGTTAACCAACGCGTCCGGGCAAGGCGGTGACTCGTGAGTGCTGTGCCGCGATTCCAATATTCGTCTGTCCGAGCGTTCGCGGACCGGTCAGCGACCGGTCCATACTGGCCGCGGGTGGTTGACGGTTACTTTCGTTGGCCGGGCGCAGAATTAGCGTCCGCGAGGACCCTTGATTCACCTGGATTGGGCTGATTTTTGAGGCCAGTTGCCACGTGAGATGGGCAGAGAATAGACTGGTGTCGCGTCCGGGCAAGGCGGTGACTCGTGAGCGCTGTGCCGCGGTTCCAAAATTCGCCTGTCCGAGCGTTCGCGGACCGGTCCGCGACCGGTCCCTACCTGGCAACGGGTTGTTCACAATTACTTTCGTGGGCCGGGCGCTGGATTGCTGTCCGCAAGGACCCTTGATTCACCTGGATTGGGTTGGATTTCCGAGGAAATCGACATCTCCCGCACGCCCATTTGTTTCAATGGATTTGGAGCGGGTGATTCGTTGGAAGGGGTAGCCACCGGCTCGGGCGAAGGTTTGATTGGGTTGGATTGGCCTGGATTGGCAGGTGAAGACGGGGCGGGTGCCGGGGAGGTCGCTCCTTTGGCCGTCGGTATAGTGGCCGT
>CAZMLP010000665.1:0-14813 GCA_964566745.1 uncultured Verrucomicrobiota bacterium
TCGTCGCGGATTTTGGCAGCTTTTCCCGTCGGATTTCCCGGCCATCCCGCATCACCACCAATGTCCCGCTCCTGACGCCAATTTGAAAACGGGTGAAGGCGGCAGGCGGCGCCCCTTCGAGCGCAATCGAGACCCCGCGAAACTCTGCCACCGGCGGTTGAGACGATTCCCTGGCCGGACGCACATCGAGGATGAACTCGGCGTCGCGGTATTCCTTTTCCGTGCGGAGGGGTTTGCCAGAAGCGACTTTTCCGTTGAGGCGAATTTTTTCACCATCCACGGACCAGGAGTCAGCGGCAACCCAGCCGCGCAGATCGAGCCCGTTGAATATGGGACGGAAACCGGCATCGGCAGGCGCGGTCACCCCCGGCCCGGCGTTGCCGGGCGCGAGTTCCTTGACACGAATGTTCCGAAACTCCACCGGCGCGCCCTCGGATTCCAAGCCGATATAGCCCTTGCGATAATTGCATTCCTCGCCGCCGGACACCTCCGCGCCATTGACGCTCAGGCGGATCACGCCGTTCGAGCACGCGATCCGGTAGTGGTTCCACTCCGGGCTGCCCTTGCTCCGTTCCGCGGAGGGAAAGCTGCGCTCTCCGTTATGGCGGCCGAACGGTTTCATGTGCGAGCCGTGAATCGGAAAAACATCACCGTGGGTGGTGTACCACTCGTTTTTGCCATTGGCATTGTAGCCATGATCGAGCACCTGCACCTCGACCGCGCGCAGGAACGGAACCCCCGGCGCCGCCACCGGCGAGGCCCAAATGAAGATACCGGAATTTCCCCCGCTGCTGAGATGCCGCCACTCCACTTCCAGAATGAAGTTCTCGTATTGGCGCTCGGTGCGCAACGCGCCGGTGGGATGGCCGGTGCAATAGATCACCCCGTTGGTCGCGTGCCACGTTTCCGGGGCGCAGTTGACATTCACCCAGCCCTTCAGGTCGCGACCATTGAAAAGCGACGTGAATCCCGGCTCCTCGCCAGCGTGAAGGTTGAGCACAAAGAGCAGCGCCAGCAGCGGGGTTTTCATGGAGTGAGAATGCCGGAAGGCGCCTGCCCACGAAAGACGAAAGTCTTGCGGAAACAGGCGGGTGCGGTTCGTTTTTTTCGCCGGTGGCGCGGGGTGAAATAGTGTTCACTCAACGCCGTGCGTGGTCCAAAGGCTGTCGTTGTCCACCAAAGGAGACAATTTTTCAGGCATGACCATCACCCGCAAATCCCAATGCGCGCGACGAATTTGCCAGCGAGCGGCCCTTGCAAAAACGCGCTACTGGTCCGCCTCCAAGATTTTCTGATGGAACTCGGCGCCGGGTTCGCTTTTATGGGCAACCAGTGCCGGATCGAGGTGGACGGCGGTGGACAACTTCATCAAACCCAAGGGCAGACGGGCCAACCATCGCGATCATCCTTTACCGCGAGAAGGATAAGAACGTGGTGGAATACACCTTCCACGACGCCAAGAGTCCGGTGGGCGTTGCCGAATGCCGCCTGCTCCCTACGGCGCTAAAAGCCCTGTTGCCCGAGACACGCCAATTCGGCCAGGTGAAGATCTCTAACAAGGCTTGGACATTGATAAAACAAAAAATCATCAAGGTCGCAGGGGAAGGGCCTCCTTGGGTCGTTATCAGAGCCCCCTGCGCCTTGATGATTACGATCCCTGTTTTACCACGATTTGGTCCACAATCTAGTCGCCAAAAGTGGGTACTTTCGCGCTCTGAGATGGCGGATAAATCGTCAAAAATAACCACTTTTGGGTATATGCAAAACGCAAAAAATTGGTAGGATTGAGCAAATACGCCGTTTTTTAGCGACGCCAAGGAGGTGAGGGTGGCCCCCAGGGAAAGCCTCACGGAAAAGAATATTTCTCCCGCAACACGTTATCCCTCAACTAGTTGCTTCAATATCACAAGCGGTCCCACTATCGCGCAAGTGGCATTAGGCCGGAAACCATCACCACAAGGCCGAGAACCGCGCCTCTTCATCAACTATGACGGCCAGAACGAATCTTTTGTTACAGATTTGTTCTTTTCTCACCCTATTGCCTTCGCAAGTCAATAGTATGACTTTAGTCAATTTGAAGCCCCCAACTCTCACAGCCCGTTAGAAAGCTATGGCTGCCGCCGCTGAGGGGGATTTTGGCTTTGGACGCGGAGCGACGACGAGGACATATCCCCCAGCGATCTGCCGGGGAGGAGCGACAAAGCCCAAAGGCAAAAGGGCCTCAGCCGGGGGGTTTCGCCGAAAACCACGCGGCGAGCTCGTTGTTCCTCGCTTGCAGATCCAGGTAGGATACGCTCGCTCCACACGCCTTGTCGGCGTGTGGTTTTGCGCGACACGGCGGTGTCCATAGCTTTTTTCAGGGCTGCTAAGCCACCACCGTGCCTTGATGGTAGAACGCGCGCCAACCTTCGTTGGTTCGCTGCCAAATCGCCACGCGGCGTGTGACACGGTCACCTTGGCGAAGTGTGTAGGATAGGAGGTAATTGTCCCCGGTAATCTCCTGGCAATGCGGGTCGCTGATCTCCCAGACCACCTCCATCGGAGTCCGGTATCGTTCTTCGAGCACGCCCAAGATGAACTCGCGGCTGATCCGGCGCCCGGACGCGGTTGTCTCCCAAAATCCTGGCGCGAGGAGCCGGTCAAAATCCTCCCGCCTGGTTCCGAATTCCGCCCGGTGAAACAACGGCTCGCGCCGCAACAATTCCTCCAACACGGGCAATAATTCCGGCGGGGTGGATCGCTCGGGTTCCCGGTTTGCGCGTTGCCAGATGTCCGCAGGCAAAGGCCCGTCGATCACGGTTACACGATGAGTTTTCATGGAGTTCATCTTGCACAAATTACGCGACGGACGCACGGATGGAATTGGCGGCTGACAGGTTGCCCCGGACCATTTTCCATCGACCGCACCGCCGTTGTTGTGAACCGGTTCAAGGCTCGCTAAATTCGCCGGATGAATTTCTGCGGGGCGTTTCCCTCGCGAGCATGGCCCGTTTGTTGGCTGCTTTGCATCCATCTTATCGCGCGCGGGGCGCAATCCGACGACCGCTGGTGGCCCGTGCAAGCGATGCCGAGGGCGCTGGTGGAGGCGGGCATTTCCCCAAAACCATCCGAGTCGCGGCTCGCGCTGGAGATGCTGGTGCAATCGGTGGCGGGCCTCGCCGCCAAGGCGGTGAACGAGGCTCGGGGCGAAGAAATGGTGTGGGTGGCCATGAGCGGCGGAGATGTCGAGGAGTGGCACAGGCGCCTCGTGGCAGCGCGGCCGGAAATGAAGAGCCAGGCAACGCTGGGTGCATGGGAATTGGTCGAGCGATTCGCCCGGCGAGGCGTCATCAAAGGTTACATTCTCTACCGGCTCGACCCCTCCGCCGGTCATTTGAACGATCATCGTGCCGGGATGGATTGCTCGGTGAACGTCGCCACCAGCCTGGCCGGCCTTCTGGACGGTGTGATCGTGGACGAGAGCCTGGAGGCCGGGGCGAAGGCGCGCGGGCTGCCGCTGCTGCTCGACGCGCGCGGCAAATCCCAGGCGTGGTGTTTCGAGACTTACCAGGAGCGGTTCAATCGCCGTCTGCTCTGCACGCAAGATCCCAAGAAGCCCCACATACGCGATCTTGCCATCGCGCAGAAGGCGTTCACCGTCTTCGGCAAGGACGAGCCGACGACCGCGGCGATGAAATGGCTCGACCCGTTGTCGCCCATTCTCGGCTGGAATGGCGGCGACGAGTTTGAATCGACTGATCTCTCCACCGGCCTCGGCCACATCCAGACTGCCACCGATTGGTGCATGAACCTCCCGGTGTTGATGGCCGGGGCGGACCGGCAACCACCCGCGCCGGTAAAGCGGTTCGATCCCGCGACAATTGACTGGAACGACATGCGCAGCGCGGTGAGTTTTGTCTGCACGGATGGTGACAACGTGCAGTGGTACGAGGGAAACTTCTTTCACGATGGCGCAAGCCAAAGCTACTGGAGCAATCCACAGCGCGGCAAAATTCCCTTTGGCTGGTCGTGCTGCTTCGCCCATCTCGCGCAACTCATCCCCGAGGGTATCGAATACGCCGCCGCCACGCAGACGGCGAACGATCATTTCATCGAGTGGGGCGGGGGCTATTATTATCCCGACCATTTCGGCCGCGGCCGCGCGAACCGCTGGGAACTCCTCGCGCAACAGGCGCGCCGCACCTGGTCCCTGATGCAACGCTCGGGGACGCGCATCATAGGGTTCAACATGACGAAATATAATTCTCCCGACGCGCGTCGCGCCTACGAGGTCTTCGCAAAGGAGACGGACGGCCTGCTCGCGATCCTGGTCTTTCAATACGCGCCTTACGAGGGCGGAGCGGGCGACGTGTTTTGGGTGAGGGACCGGCGGGGCGTCGAGATTCCTGTGATCACCGCGCGCTACTCGATTTGGGCCGAGGCGAACCAGCGTCCGCGCGCGGGCACGCCCGCGAAGGTGGCGCGGGAAATTCGGGAGAGCATCGCGCAGGCGAAGGGCCGGCCGCGATACGATTGGGTGATTGATCACGTCTGGTCCTACTTCAAACACGCGCCCGGCATTGATGAAAACGCCGAGGACATGCCGCAATCCGGCGCGCACGCAAAAGGCGGCCAACGCGGCTACTCGCCGGTGGTCTGGTGCGCGGAGCGCCTGCCGAAGGAGATTCGCGTGGTCAGCCCGGACGAGATGATCTGGCGCATTCGCATGCAGCATGATCCCGGCGGAACAAAAGATTTGTTACGCGCCATGCGATGAAATTTGCGCCAGGCGAGTCGCGTTTCACGGTTTTCCAAGAGGCTTGAATGACCTTGAATGGGCCGAAAAACGGGGAATATGACGAAGCCCGAATACGGATGACGAAAGAAGTTCAAATTCGCCATGGCGGCGCGCGACCGGTCCGGATTCCTGGCTCATTCGCATGGCTTGAATCACCTTGAATGCCTTTTATTCCAGTGGTTTTTGGCGCCCCCGACCTATAGATGCCTTGCGTCCGGGCAGGCGGAAATCCCGATGCCTTTATTGGGCTTGATTGGTAGCCATGCCGGAAGCCCGGACGATGGTGACCACTTGATCGAGTTCCTCAGCTTCTTTTTACAAGACTTGATTCGCCTGGAATGACTGGAATGGTCGCTCCGGCAAGACGCCATGGCGACCGCCCGGCCAGGGAGCAAACGCGCGCCCGTGCCAGCGTGGGTCAAATGGCCGCAGTCCATGACGTTAGGGTTGGCGGTGGGAATTCTCCCCCGCCTTCTGTAAGAAAATTTACTCCGACTGCGGCTTGATGTCCAGCCCGTTTTCACGCCAGAAACCATTCTTGCCCTGGTTTTGGACGGGCGGGAGGTCAAATGCCCGCCTCGCCAATTTCAGGGCGTGCGCGCGAATGTCCTCCGGCCAGCTTGCGATCAACGTTTCAAAGCGCGCCGCGTCATCGGCAAACAACGCGCGCGCGGCCTCCTCGAAACCGGGCAGGTTGCCGGCCATCACACTCATGAACCGATAGGCGGCCTCGCGGGCCTGGCGCTGCCGGTCCTTCCCGGCGTTCACACGGCGCGCCTCCTCGACGAGCTTGCGGAGGGCGACCGAGGCGCCGCCCGGCTGGGTGGCAAGCCATTCCCAGTGGCGAGGCAGCAGAGTGACTTCCCGCGCGACCACCCCCAGCTTCGGCCGGCCTGGACCGCGCGATGGTTCGGCGTTCACCTCCGTGCTTGCCACGCCCACGTCGCTGGCGGCTCGCTTCGGCAACCGGCTGATTATTTCCCCGGTCGTGCCCCGCAGATCCAGTTCCACGACGTCTCCCGTCGCGTCGTTAAACACGAGAATCGACGGCAAGGGATCCTGGTCACGCACTTCTTTCGCCCAAAGAGCCACATAGCCGAGGTCACCCGACGCGATGCACCGAGTCCCGGCAAAGGCAGCGTACTGGGCGGACGTTTCGTGTGAATGGGGGGCCTTCGTAGGAGTCAAACTCATAGGTTGATTATTACCCGGATATAATTCCATTGTCAAATTTTATCCGGGTAAAATTTCCTGCAATGGAATGATGTTCCTTCTTCGGGCTAATCTGCCAGTATTCGCGCAAGATATGGCCTCACCCATCGAGTCGCGTTTAATTCGCCGCGCCCACCTTTTTACCGGCTTGTTTTTGGCCCCCTGGGTCTTGGTATTTGGTGTTTCGGCACTCGTCATCCACAATCGGCCCTCTTTTTCGGGGTGGCCAAAACGGGTGGACGTGCCAATGACCGCCACCGAATCGATTTTGGCGAAGCTGCCATCACCCGAGGCCGTCGCCCGCCAAGCGATTGCCGGGATGAATACAAACCAAGGCAATTTCCAATTAAGCGGCGAGCCACCCCGATTCGAGGGGGCGCTGAGTGTGCCTTTGAATTGGGGCGCGGACGGGGGAAAGGGAGTGCTTCCCGCAGACCGGACGCCGGCAACGATCTCCCGCTACAAGCCGACCACTCCGCCGCGTCGTTTTCCGGCGGCGACGACGCCCGCCTTCGATCGGGATGCGATCGACAAACTTCGAGACGAATTGCAGGCGGTTTTTCTGAAGGCCGATCCCACCATCACCAAGGCCGGACCGCTCGCTTTGCCGCAGGTTCGATTTGTGGTAACCGAGGGGGACAACGATTACGTCGCCCTTTGCGATTTGACCAGTGGCAACGTCACGTTGACCGCGACCGGTCCCTCTTTGACCGACCTTTTGCCCAAATTGCACATGACGCACAAATATGTGCCGGGGCCGTGGTATCGCGACACATGGCTGGTGTTCGCCAACTTGGTGGGATTCGCCATGTGTTTTTGGGTTCTGACCGGCCTGGCAATGTGGTGGCGCATGGGGGTGGCGCGGCGCTCCGGGCTGGCGATCCTCATGCTTACCTCGACGTTGCTGGTGGTCGTGACCATGGGAATGAGCCGGATCGTTGGATCCTAGGCTCGCCCGCGCTTGACCCTTGGTGTAGCTTCGCCCAATGCCTCGGTCGGGGTTACTTCGGCCCGGGCCTGAAATGTATCAGTATCCAAAATCGTATGACGTGATCGTGATCGGGGCCGGGCATGCCGGCGTAGAAGCCGGGCTGGCGGCGGCACGCATGGGATGCCAGACGATGCTCCTAACGATCAATGCCGACACCATCGGCCAGATGTCCTGCAACCCGGCCATTGGCGGCCTGGCCAAGGGGCACCTGACGCGCGAAATCGACGCGCTCGGCGGTGAGATGGGAAAGGCAGCGGACATGACCGGCATCCACTTCCGCATGCTCAACCGGAGCAAGGGGCCATCCGTCTGGGCACCACGCGCCCAATGCGACAAGAAGGCTTACCAGTTCCGGCTCAAGTGGTTGTGCGAACGCGAGGCAAACCTCGACATTCACCAGGGCCAAGCCAAGCGATTGGTCCACGCAGATGGCACCATCACGGGCGTTGAGACGAACATGGGGGTGGTGTACGCCGGGAAGACGGTGGTGATTACCACCGGGACGTTCTTGCGAGGTTTAATGCACGTAGGTCAAGCCCAGCAATCCGGCGGGCGATCCGGCGAGGCGGCGGCGATGGGATTGTCTGATTCGTTAAAAGAGTTGGGGCTGGAGTTGGGCCGGTTGAAGACCGGCACCCCGCCCCGGTTGGTTCGCCGGACGATTGATTTCTCGAAGACCGAGGTGCAGCCCGGCGAGGAACCGGTTCCCTACTTTACCTACTGGCCGGACGATTTGTTCCACGTGGAACATTCCGGGATCAATTCCCGCGACATCGGCCACTCGAACGGCAAGTATCCGCCTGGATCGATCTTGGATCGCCTGAACGGTCAGATGGAGTGCTTCATCACGTTCACGACGGACGCCACCGCCGAGACAATCCGCGCGAACCTCCATAAGTCACCGATGTACTCCGGAGTGATCGAGGGGGTCGGTCCGCGGTATTGCCCATCCATCGAGGACAAGATCGTCCGGTTCGCGGACAAGGAGCGGCATCAGATCTTCCTGGAACCGGAAGGAATCGCGACCGAGGAAATATACGTCAACGGCTTCTCGACCTGCCTGCCGTATGAGGTGCAAGTGGAACTGGTCCGCACGATTATCGGGTGCGAGAATGCGCAGATCATGCGGCCCGCCTACGCGGTGGAGTATGATTTCGCCAACCCCACCCAGCTTTACCCCTCGCTAGAGACCAAGATTTGCCGGAACCTCTATCTCGCCGGGCAAATCAATGGAACGTCGGGTTACGAGGAAGCGGGTGCGCAGGGGTTGATGGCGGGAATCAACGCGGCTCGGCGAACGCAGGGAAAGGAGCCGATCATCCTCCGACGCGATCAAGCCTACATCGGGGTGTTGATCGACGATCTGGTCACCAAGGGAACGGTCGAGCCGTACCGGATGTTTACCTCCCGGGCTGAACACCGTCTTTTGTTGCGGCAAGACAACGCCGACCTTCGCCTTTCCCAATTGGGCCACGATATCGGGCTTCTGCCGGAGCGCCACCACGCCAAGCTGCTGGCCAAGAAGCAGGCCATCGCAGATGAGTTGGACCGCTTGGAGCACACCCATCAAGGATCGAACTCGCTTGCCCAAATTCTGCGGCGACCCGAGGTGAGCTATCGCGAGTTACCGGGACAGAACCCGGCCTTGGCCGATGAAGTGGTCCAGCAGGTGGAGATTTCCTTGAAGTACGCCGGATACATCGACCGCCAGACGGCTGAGGTTTCGAGGATGAGCGGGCTGCAAGAGAAACAGATTCCGCCGGATATTGATTACGCCTTGATCCCCAGCATCCGCACCGAAGCCCGGCTGAAGCTGAACAAAATCAAGCCGGTTACGGTTGGCCAGGCCTCCCGTATCTCAGGCGTTTCCCCGGCGGACATTAGCTCGATCCTCATCTGGATGAAGCGGCGTTCCGAGGTTAGCCGGACGGAGTAAACGGGCAGATTGTTCCACGTGGAACAATCCGGCTAAATTCTTCGGAATTCCGCTTGAGTCCGCGCAAAAATTACCGATATTATTTATAGGAATAAGAGTTGCGATAGGACATCTATGACGAAATTGTTTGGCTTGATGGCGGTTGGCTTGTTGGTTTCCAGCCCACTCGCCGTGAACGGGGCAGTCTTGGTTTCCGGCAATATTACCAGCACGGGTGGCTCATTCGCCATCACCGAAGACATCACCCTCTCCATCACCGGTACTGGCGGTGTGTCCGGCTTGATTTTTGACGAGTGGGTGAGCAGCAATGATGGCAATAACACCAGCCTCAGCTTTTCCTCCGCGACCTTGCAATATCAAATCAATGGGGGAGGCCTTCAAAGCGTCGGTCTCAACGCTTTGCGCGACAACTTGGCCACCACCATCAACGACGTGACGCCGAACGACGGTTATGTTCAATTCAACACCATTTCCGTGAACCCGGGGGACACGCTCACTCTGAAAGTCGGGAGTTGGTCCGTTTCCGGCAGTTCTGCCTTTAACCCCCAAGCCGTTCAAAACTTCACCGGCAACGTGTTTGCCTATACTGGTTCCGGTGTCCGGATTTCCACCGATTCCGTGGTTCCCGAGCCGCGCGAGTATGGGATGCTGGCAGGTGCCGGTTTGCTTGGGTTGGCGATCTGGCGTCGCCAGAAAGCGGCTCTTGCCCGTTAATTTTCACTTCTAAATTAAGCTTCTCTGTTTTCCCCGTCTCTCGGCGGGGAATTTTTTTCTTTACACGTGCCGCCAGGTTCCAAACTCCCACGCCGGACGGAATGGCGTATCCATCTCCACTGGAGGTATTTCCGATATTGACAACGCGCCAAATTGCCTGCCTCATTTGGTCCTGAAGCACCAACCCTCATAGGCTACCATCGCTCGCAAAAAACTCATAATCATCCTCGTATCGTCATGAAAACGCCTTGTCTATCAGTCGCAGCCGCAGCGGCGGTTCTCCTCGGGTCCAATGCCGCCACCGCGCAAATCGTGTTTTCTGGAAACGTCGGGGCCGGAGGAACGGCCACCCTTCAAATAGTCTCTGATATCGTCCTTCCTGTTACGGCTGCCGGAACGGCCACGGAAATCATCTTTGACGAGTGGGTGCCCTCAAGCGACGGAACCTACACGTCCCTCAATACCAGCGGCAGCCCCGTCATCCATTACTCATTGAATGGCGGCCCCGACCTGACCATGAATTTGGGCTCGATGGCCGATAATTATTTTCCGGCTTCTTCATTCAACGATTTGACCGAGAAAGATGGGCAGCTTCCCTTCGATTCGATTTCAGTGAATCCTGGCGACACATTGCGCCTCAAGGCCGGATCATGGACATTTTCGGGAGACGCCGATTTTAATCCTGCCACGCTGGGCACTTTTATTGGGCATGTCTTTCTGACGGACCACAACGCGAACCGGCTATCGAGCTCGGTGGTGGTTCCCGAACCGCAAGATTACGCTCTCCTCGCAGGCGCGGGCTTGCTTGGTTTCGGGATTTGGCACCGCAAAAAGGCGGCGAATGCTCACTAAAATTACGCTAACCCGTGATTTCACTGTTCCGAGTTCCGTGAGGGCGATCCTGCTTTACGCCGTGGGCGGGACGCCCTCACACTCGCGGAAACAAATCACCGGCATGGAAAATCAAAACGATATCATCGGGCGTTTAATTGCTCTGGAAATGCTTGTCTGTCAATCACTTGTGATCGGACTTGTGCCGGTTGAGAACAAGGACGCGCTCGTGGCGGGTATGCGCGACGAAAACAAAAAACGAGTGGAGCGCCTCCTTCCTGAGATCCGGGCCGCAGTGGTCGCCTGCAGTGATCGGGTGTTGGACACCGCCCTCGCCAGCTCGAAGGCGCTGGAAAGCGGCCCGTGTTGAAGGTGCCCAAGCGGGCCGGTCTCCCCCAAAAATAGCCCCGCTTTAACCAAGCACGGGTTCGATTTTTTTGTGAATTGGCGAACTTTCGCACAGCGTGGGACGTTGCTCCTCCAACAATTATTGTGCGGGCGAGACGCCGGAAGAACCGGTGGACGCCCGATTGTCGCTCGAAACCAGCTTATGAAAAACCTCCGTCGCCTCCTCCTCGTCGCCACCCTCTTGCCGATGCTGCACCTCTCGGCTGCCTCCACCGCGAAGACTTATCAAATCACAGGCCAAGTCGTTTCTGTTACCGAGAGCTTGATCGTTATTCAAAAAGGCGAGACCAAGTACGAGTTGTCCCGCAAAACCAAAACCAAGGGCGTGGAAAAGGCCAAGGTGGGTGACACCATCACGATCACTTACCACATGGTGGCCGAGGCGGTAGAGCCAAAGTCGGGGAAATAGGGCAATTCCAGAAATATTGTAGCCACACAAAGGTGGGAACGGCGCGTTGCGCTGTCTGTTCAACCTCGCCTTTCCAATACAATTGCGGACCTCGCAGCGCGAGGTCCCTACCACCGGAGGCCACAGTTTTTCTTGAACCGCTCGAGACCCCGCCGAGGCCCGCAGGGAATTCTCATCCCGGGTCTTGCTCTCACGTGAGTGGCTTTGGCCGCGTTCTTTGAAGACGCGGAAGGTGTTTCGGCTTTTGACGAAAGACCACCCCCGGCACTCCAGCAATCGGAAGTGCGAACGGCTCTTGGCGGGTTTTACACACCCCGCCGCCCGAATCATTACCGCGCTTACTTCTTCACTTCCACTTCCGTCGCCACCATGCGGTATTTGATGGTCACTTTGGCGCCCACCTTGAGGTCGCCGGTGATTTTGGCGTCCTTGGTGCGGCTGATTTCCCATTTTTCGTCGCCCTTCTGCACCACAATCGACGTCGGGGTCACCTCCAGCACCGGGCCAGTCACTTGATAGACCTTCACATCCGCGGCGGAAACCATCAGAACCGAGGCGGCGAAGGCGGTGGCGATGAGGGATTTAAGCTTCATAGGATTTTGTTTGATAATGCACGTGGGAGCGGCGATTTAGTATCCAACTCCCGCCTTTTGCGCAATATCATTTAGTCCCTGGAGACCCGTTTGACTCCGGCAACCGGTGGCGCAATGACCTGCCGGGAAACAAATACGCAACGGACAACCATTATTCCCTCGAGCAGAGGGTCCACATTCCTTTGGGGGTCGCGGCTTGATACACCACCTTCATGGTTTCCTTGGAAGCATTCGCCCCGGCGATGACACTGGCGACGGAATCCGCTGTGGTTTGATACAGAGCGGCCACGCCTTTGCCTGACGGGCCGTTCAAGTCTCCGGGAGGATACGGCGTGAATATCACCACCAGGCCGTCGTACACGGGCAAGGCGGAGGCATTGCCTTGGGGAGAGGGTGCGGACGCCGCGCTGCCAAGGCGGGCGGCCAGGTTCTTTTGCAACTCCCGCTGAATCGCGTCCAGGTCCGCCTCGTTTGCAGCATCGCTAAACACCTTGATGGGGGTGTCGGCGGCCGGAGTGGCCGTCGCGTCCGTGATTTGGCTGTTCACCGCGGTTGGAAAGGCCATATAATTATTTGCTAAATAATTGTTCTTTCTGAACCGACGAAACGTCGTCTGGAACACAACTCCCGGTTTTCAGACACAGCCAGCATAGCACAGCCGCGAGCCGAATCCAGATCGCGGCTTTTGGGACAAGGCGATTCCGGACGCGATTCCCAAAGGTATGCTGACGCGGACATCACCCGTTGGCGAAACCGGGAAAACGGATCGTCAGAACCGTGTTTAATCCATGGATGACATCCGCTGTGTTCTTGGCTGCCGCGGGCGGGGAACCGGGAAAAGAGCCATTTGCTCACTTGCCGTTTTGACATTTTGAGGTATGTTGCCGCCGTCCTTTCGGGGGCGTATGACCACATTGGCAACTCGTTAAAAGTGATCCTCTTTGGCCGTTTCCCGCGTCGCAATAACTTGCCGCTTTGCCGTTGACGATTTGCGGCACGCGGCACAACTTCTACGTCCTGTCGTTTGAAAATGAAGACCATTTTGTTCATTTGCACCGGGAATATTTGCCGTAGCCCCATGGCAGAAGGGTTGTTGCGTCACGCGGTTCGCGGGCGGAACGATGTCCGCGTGCTCTCCGCCGGCGTCGGGGCGGTGGATGGCTATCCGCCCAGCCCGCATGCGGTCACGGCGCTGAAAGAGCTGGGCATTGAGATCGGCCACCAACGCAGCCGCATGCTCACCGGCAAAATCGTCGAGGAGGCGGATTTCATTTTCGGGATGACCCACGGCCATGTGGACGCCGTGTTGATGCTTTACCCGCAGGCGGCCGAGAAGACTTTTCTGCTGCGCGAGTTTGATGACACGCTGCACAGCTACGAGAAGGACATTTCAGATCCGATTGGCGGCTCGTATGACATTTATGCCGCATGCCGCGACCAGATCGAGCAGGGCATCGCCTCCATCTTGAAGTTTATTGATCAAATGCCAGAAATCGAAGCGAACTCCTCCGCGGCCAAGAAGATCTTTAGCGTCTCAATTGGTTCCGACCACGCCGGGTTCCACTTGAAAGAAGCGGTCAAACAGCACCTGGGCAAGCGCGGCTTCCCGGTGTCCGACTTGGGCACGCACTCGACGGCATCCGCGGATTATCCAGATTACGCCCAACTGGTCGCCGAGGCGGTGGTGAATGGCAAGAGTGATTTCGGCATTCTCTGCTGCTCGACCGGCATCGGCATGAGCATGGCGGCAAACAAGGTGCCGGACATTCGGGCCGCGCTGGTGACGGACGAGCGCACTGCCGCCCTCTCGCGCCAGCACAATGACGCGAACGTTCTTTGCCTCGGCGCGAGTGTGATCACGACCGACCAGGCGTTGCGCGCGGTCGATGCCTTCTTCAAGGCGGAGTTCGAGGGTGGCCGGCACGAGCGGCGCGTGGGCAAGTTCGAGGTCACGGACCGCCCGCTGGAGGCGACCGATCCCGAGATCGCCCACATCATTCAAAAAGAGGCGAAACGCCAGCAGGAGGGCATCGAGCTGATTGCCAGCGAAAATTTCACGAGCCTGGCGGTGATGCGCGCCCAAGGCTCGGTGTTGACCAACAAATATGCCGAGGGCTACCCGGGCAAGCGCTGGTATGGCGGATGCGAGTTTGTGGACGAGGCGGAAATCCTCGCCATCGAGCGCGCGAAGAAGCTTTTCGGCGCGGAGCACGCGAACGTGCAGCCACATTCCGGCTCGGGCGCGAACATGGCGGTCTATTTCGCCATGCTCAAGCCGGGCGACAAGCTGCTCACCATGGACCTGAGCCACGGCGGGCACTTGACTCACGGGAACAAGGCCAATTTTTCAGGCAAATTCTTCGAGATCGTCCATTACGGCGTTCGGAAAGAGGACGAGCGAATTGACTATGATCAACTCGCCCAAATGGCCCGGGACCACAAGCCCAAGATGATCACGGTCGGCGCAAGCGCCTATTCGCGCCAGATTGACTTTGAGCGCATGGGCCAAATCGCGCGTGAAGTTGGCGCATTGTTGCTCGCGGATATCGCGCATATTGCGGGATTGGTCGCCACGGGACAGCATCCCAGCCCGGTGGGGCACGCCGATTTCGTCACCACCACCACGCACAAAACTTTACGCGGACCTCGCGGCGGTTTGATTCTTTGTCCGTCGAAATACGCAAAAGAGATTGATTCGCAAGCATTTCCAGGAATTCAAGGCGGCCCGCTCATGCATGTGATCGCAGCCAAGGCGGTTTGCTTGCATGAAGCACTGCAACCTGCATTTCGCGTGTATCAGGAGCAAATCGTGCGGAATGCAAAGGCGCTTGCGGAAGGCATGCGTCGCAACGGCTATCGTCTAGTCAGCGGCGGCACGGAAAACCACCTGATGCTGGTGGATGTCGGCGCGCGGGGAGTCAGTGGCAAGGATTGCCAATTGG
>CAZMLP010000666.1:0-4385 GCA_964566745.1 uncultured Verrucomicrobiota bacterium
CGGCGCCATCACCTCCTCGGCGACGCAAGACCAGTTCCGGTCCGATTCCGTCGGCCTCTACTTGTTTGAAACGCTCAAGCTGACGGAAAAATTTCAACTGAGCGGCGGCCTGCGCTGGGATTACTTTGACGCGCACTATCACACGGCGGCGGGGCTGTTTTTCGAGCGGCTGGACAAGACGCTCACCTGGCGCGCCGCCGCGTTGTACAAACCGGCCCGGAACGGGAGCGTCTATTTTGGTTACAGCACGTCGGTCAATCCGTCGGCGGAAGGCATCACCCTGGCGGCAAACAATGTCCTGCTTGATCCCGAGGAGGCGCGGAACTTCGAGCTGGGAACCAAATGGGACTTCCTGGAGGAACGGCTCGCGCTCACCTTCGCGCTCTTCCGCACGGAAAAAACCAACGCGCGAACCCCCGGCTTGCCGGGTGAATTGCCGATGGTGCTGGCGGGCGCCCAGCGCGTGGACGGTGTGGAGGCGGGAGTGGCCGGCAGCCTGACTCGCAAATGGAGAGTCTTCGGCGGCTACACGTTCATGGACAGCGAGGTGGAGAAATCCAACACCGCCATCGAAGTGGGCAAAGAGATACCAGGCGTGCCCCGTCACATGTTCAACGTGTGGACCACGTACGAATTGCCTTGGAATCTCGAAATCGGCGGGGGCGCGCAGTATCAAAGCTCCGCCTACATCGATCCGGCCAACGTGCGGGTCGCCCCGGACTATTGGCTCATGGACGCCATGGCCGCGTACAAGGTGAACACGCATTTCACGCTGCGCCTCAACGTGTATAATCTGGCCGATGAGGATCATTATATCGGGACGCTCTACACGGTCGGCAGTCGCGGCCAATTGATCCCCGGCGCCCGGCGCTCGGCCATCTTGACGGCATCCATCAAATTCTAATGCCATCAATGAATTGGAAAGACCAGTCGCGAAGCGCCTCACCCGTTGGGTGTTCCGTTTTTTCGCTGAAGTCTTGGGTCGAACGTGAGGCGCAAAAGAAATCTTCCGCGCCGTCTCCACCGTCGGGGGCCGCTAATAAATGTGTCGAATCGCTCCGGCTTCGCTGGACACAATGATGAATTCTGATGGGAACGAGTCGGCCCAGCGCGCGCTTTCTGGAGTCATTGACCATTTGCGACAGGCGGAAGGGCTTGCTTCCACAGGTGATCCGAGGAGTCTCGAACTTGCCCTTTCCTCGGCCAACGCCGCTTGGGAGATTTTGCGCTCGCTTCCGGCGGCTCACAATCTGGTGGTTTCTCTCAAAGCGCAGGCCCTGTTGCTCCGGGGAAATGCCCAGCGTGGCCAAGGCCGCTCCCAAGCCGCGGCCGCCATCGCTTCCTTTGACGACGCTTTGCGGCTGTGGGACATGATTCCTGTTTCGGATGCCGCTTACCTGCCCAATCATCATGCCAAAACCTGGATGAGCCGGGGCATCGCCCTGATGACTGGGGGAGGAACCGATCATTTGAAGGAATCTGTCCGGTGCTTTGACCATGCGATCAAGTTGCGCGAGGGATTGAGCGCCGGACCAGATCCATTGGTGCATTACGGGTTGGCGGCAGGCTGGATGAATCGCGGTGACGCGCTCACCCGGCTGGGAGAACCAGCCGGTTTGGCCGAGGCGTTGCGCTCCTATGATGAGGCGTTGCGAGTGATGGGTAACCTGTCGCTGGACGCAAACCCCCTCTTTCGGCAGCGGGTGGCGGTGGCGTGGCTGAATCGTGGCGCCACTTTGGAGGCGTTGGGAACCGAATCCGGCCTGGCTCGGGCGATTGATTCGTTTGATCAAGCCATTTCAACCTTGGAGCGGGGCGAGGCGGTTCCCAATCAACTGCAAATGGTGGCGGTGGCCTGGATGAACCGGGGAAACGTCTGCTTGAGGCTCGGGGTCACCAAAGCTGCCGACGCCCGGGATGCCGCCCGGTGCGCCGTCGGGAAAATTTCCCCCTTTGAACGGGAAGATGTCTTCTGCGCCGAAATTGGTCTCAAGGCCCGGCATGTCTGGTGCCGGTCTCTCGCTGGTTTGATCGAGCAGGCATCGGAGGCGGCGGAAAAGGACACGCTATTTTCGGAGGCCACCGATGTTGTGGATGAGGCCATGGACATGATTCGGGAATGGCACACCCGGGGCGTGGGTCAATTTGAAGCATTGGCTGGCGAACTGTTTCGATTTGGAGTCCGCGTCTATCAAATCTACCAGCCACATTTTGTGGAGGAGTTCCGCGCTGAAAACCGCCTTCTGAGCTTGGAACCCGTCTCCGATCTTTGGCCGCGGGTGCGTTGAGCACAGAACTGGTCGCTTATCGTGCTTTTTGCGACCTTCCACCCGTCTTGACGGGCCATCGTTCCAAATTCAAAATAAAATTAGAAAAATTGTCTAAAAAATTGAAAACCAACGGGTTACGCTGAAAAACGGGGCGATCGTCAACCAATAGAGTCAACACGGTCAATGGTGCCTTTGACACGCGTGATAGGATCGGATGTTAGTGAAAGCTGGCTTTTGCAGGGCGGAAAAAGGAAGAAGGGGGCAGCCTGGCCTGTGTCGGCAGCCCGGGCGGCGCTTCGCCAGATCGCCCGTTGGGATTGACCGAATTCAAACCCGATCAAGGCAAATCAAGGTTGTTGTTCCATTTTGGACCTGCGCATGAGTCCTGAACTCGAACACCTGACTTGTTGCGAATTAACGATGGCGTTCTGAAGGAACCTCACTCACGGACAGCATCGCCAAGGAACGAGCCCCCCAGAGCGTGCCCGAAAAACGGTGAATCAAGGCGGATCAAACCTCGCGAGGTAAAAACGGCTGCCCCCCGGGAGCCCTAAAACAGGTGCAAGCCAGATAGAAAGAGGAAGAAGTGGTGATTCCGGAGATGAAAGAGATTCCAGACGAATCAAGGTTGTTGTGAATTTCCCCCAAACGCTTGGCAGACAAAGACTCGGGCTAGTCTTCGAGAAAAGAAACGACCTCGGCCTTCCGCCGCCTGCGAGTTCTTTTACGCTCGGGAACGGTAACCGGGCGCGGGTCGCACCAGCGCAAACTCGCAGGAGCGGAAGGCCACGGTCGCAACCCCAAAGACCGCGGACACCAGTCGTCCAGGGAACCGCGAATCGGCGCGGCCCTCCGGGCGGTGGCTTAAAGCTGGTTCATCACCAGCAGCGATTCCGAGTGGAGCGCCAGGATGCGCTCGACCGCCTCGGACAACTCATCCACGACAAAATCATGATGGCTGGTGCCGTTCCATGGCGAGCGGAGCAGCAGCGAGGTGGCGCCGACCAGGTGCGCGGCCTGCGCGTCCTGCCACTTGTTGCTCACCACATAAGACCGCTCCAAGTCGATGTGCCACTTGAAGGCGGTCTCCAGCAGCAGGCCGGCCTTCGGCTTGCGGCACGGGCAACGGTCGGTCTCGTCGTGCGGGCAGATGAGAATCTCCGTCAGCGGGAGCTTTCGCATGAGGATGTCATGCATCAGGTCCAGTTCCCGGCGGGACTGGTAGCCGCGCGACAGGCCCGGCTGGTTGGTCGTGGCGATCAACAGGAAACCGGCGGCCTTGAGTTGTTGCAGCGGCTCAAGCGCGGCCTCGTTCACTTGAAACTGGTCGAGTGTCAACGGACTCTCTTGCTGGTTGCGACCCGCCTTGGCCAGATTGAGGATCCCGTCCCGTTCAAAAAATACGACTGATTTCATGAAAACGGTCTTTAGCAGGAGGCTGGCCAACGTAAAAACGCCCCAAAAATGGACACTGTCCCGTTGTTTTTTTCAGGAATGCGATTGCAAGGTTGCGACTGGCGCGAAAATTCGGGAATTCCGACTCCGGACGCAGGGTGCGGCGAATCTTGCAATTCTCCTGAATTCCCAGGGTGTGCAGACCGAAAGCGCGTTGACGCAGATGGCGGTTGGTGGTGTGCTTGGGGTGTGAGAAGCCAAGTTTTCGTTCCCGCGCTTTACCCCTTGCGAGCCACCCGCCGCCTCCTCCTCTCGACCGTGATTGCGTTGGCCATCGCGGCTGCCGCCCGCGCGCAGCAGTTGCCCGTGGTCGAGAAAACCCTCTCCAACGGCATGCGGCTGCTGATGGTCGAGCGGCACGAGGACCCGTCGGTTGCGGGCGGCTGGGTGGCGCACGTCGGCAGCTCGAACGAAAGGCCGGGCATCACCGGCATCGCGCACCTGTTTGAGCACATGATGTTCAAGGGCACGCCCACCATCGGCACCAAGGATTACAAGAAGGACGTCGAGATCATTGCCGAGCAGGAGCGGGTGCGCGACCAGATGCGCGCCGAGGAGGCGAGGATGCGGGTCGCCTACCGCAAGGGGGAGATCGATGACTTGATGAAGCCGGAAAATCAGACCTCCCGTTACAAGGAGCTGGAGAAGCAGTTCAAGCAA
>CAZMLP010000667.1:0-2632 GCA_964566745.1 uncultured Verrucomicrobiota bacterium
GCGTGTTGATCTCGCCGTTATGCGCGATGTAGCGATAAGGATGGCCGCGTTCCCACGACGGAAAGGTGTTCGTGGAGAACCGGGAGTGGACCAGCGCCATCGCGGACTCCATGTCCGGGTCGTTCAAATCCTTGAAGTACCGAGAGACCTGGTCGGTGAGCAACATGCCCTTGTACACCAACGTTTTGTACGAAAGGGAGGCGACGTACCAGTATTGGCAGTCCTTGCGACCGGAGTTGCGAATCTGCGTGTGCGCCAGCTTGCGGATGACATACAGCTTGCGCTCGAACTGCATATCGTCCTTGCAGGCCGGGCCACGCTTGATGAAGACCATTCCCATGAACGGCTCCGAGGCCTTGGCTGTGGCGCCAAGCATCGAGCCATCCACCGGCAAATCGCGCCAAGCGACCACCGTTTGGCCCTCTTCCGAGACAATGCGGTCGAAATCGCGCTGAAATTGTTTCCGCACTTCCGGGTCGTGCGGCAGGAACACGATGCCCGCGCCGTATTTGCCGGCCTTGGGCAGGGTGAAGCCTTGCGCCTTGGCCACCTTGCGCAGGAATTTGTCCGGCATCTGCATCAGAATGCCGGCCCCATCGCCCGTGTTCTTTTCCGCTCCGCAAGCGCCACGATGATCGAGATTGTTGAGGATCTGAATGCCCTTGCGCACGATGTCATGGGATTTTTTGCCCTTCATCTGGCAAACAAATCCCACGCCACAGGCTTCATGCTCGAAGGCGGGGTCGTACAAGCCCTGCTTCGGCGGCAGCCCCAAGGGGTTGAGGCCGCGCTCGATCATCATCTCGTTAGTATTCTTCATCATCTATTTTTCGTCTCTGTCCGGCCAACTTCACCGGCCCAGACTAAAATTTCGTGAGTCTTTACAAAAACCGCGGGGACACGCAACAGATACGTGCAAATTTTTTTGGTGATTCGCGTCTCCATAACGATGAGGGGCTTTCATCGCGCCAAAAACTTGCGCTCACACTTCCCCCGCCGGGCCAAACCTGCTTTTCTTTCTCCATGAGACATTGTGTTTGGTTGCTGGTTCTGGTCTTTGCCGGTTCGGTTTCGGGAGGCGCGGGTGCCGTCAAGGACGAGCCGTTTTTGCAGGATGTGGCCGTGCGCATCGAAACTGCCAAGGAGTTGGGCCAGCCGGTTTTCCGCAAACTCTGCGTGGACAAGGAGGGCGTGCCGTACGTTCTCTCTGACAAGGGGATGGCCAGGGTTTTTGACCACGCCCTCGCCCCGGACCATAGCTTTCGTCCGTTGGCGGGTCAACTGCCCAAGGACATCGCCGTAAGTCCGCAGGGCGATCTTTACTATTTATTCGAGGATCGATGGCTCTCGAACGGGCGAACCGGCGAGCCGCTAGGCCATTTCCCGCCGGGATCGTTCGACACCATCGCCGTCGCGGACGACGGGACGGTGTGGTTGTCCGGGAAGGGGAGATTGGCCCGAATGCGCGGGAACCAGATTGATTACCCGTCAACCAGTGCCAGCGGCTCGGCCTGGATCATTCAACCGGCTGGGTTGGAGGCGATGCCCGCGCTCGCAGTGGACGGGCAGCTCAAATGGAAGAATTCCGCGCACCTGTCTGGCGTGACCGCCTTGGCGAGGCGAGGCGACGGAGAAATCTTGGTTGGTACCCATGACGGATATTTGGGGATCGATCGAATGGACGGCCATGAAACCACCACCCGGCAAACTAAACTGCCGTGGACGGACATCACTCGAATTTTCCCGGTGGCGGACGGGGTTTGGTTTGGCACCACGCGGGGCGCGTTTTTTCAACGGTCCCGTCCCGCCGAGGGACCAGCCTTGCCGGAGGGCGTGAACGGAGTTCGCTATTACGCCTCGAGGCGCTGGCTGAAGGATGATGTGGTGGTGGATCTCGCCATCGATCCTGAAGGGAGTCTCTGGGTGTTGACCAAAACCGGCTTGAACAAAATTGAGTTCCGGTCGATGACGCTCGCCCAAAAAGCCGCTCACTTCGACAAGAAGATCCGGCAACGGCACATTCGCTACGGCCTATCCGCCGAGCGACGGCTGCCGGTCTCAGGCGACATAGCCTCCAGCGAAATGATCGACACCGACAACGATGGCGGCTGGAGCTCTTATTATCTGGCGAGCCAGGCGTTTCGTTACGCCGCCACCGGCAGCAGGGAGGCCCGCCGCAACGCCTGGGAGGTTTTTTACGCGCTGGAACGATTGCAAACCATCAATTCGTTGCCCGGCTTCAGCTCGCGAACCATCGAGCGGCACGGCTTCAAGTTCTCCGATCCCGACCGCTGGCGCGAGGTCCCGGGTGGTGATTGGGATTGGAAAGGCCACACCAGCAGCGACGAAATCTGCTCGCAGACATTGGCGCATGCGGTGATGTGGGAATGCGTCGCGAAAACCGCCGAGGAGCGCGCCCGGGTGGCCACCAATTACACCCGCATGGTGGACCATATCATTCGCAACAACTGGTATTACGTCGATGTGGATGGCAAGCCCACGCTATGGGGTCGCTGGAATCCCGAGTACGTGAACTGGTATCCGCCGAGCATCGTGGACCGCCGGTTGAACAGCGCCGAGATCACCGCCAGCCTGCAATTGGCCTATGCAATGACGGGGAACAAAACTTACA
>CAZMLP010000668.1:0-4123 GCA_964566745.1 uncultured Verrucomicrobiota bacterium
CCTGTGTCGGTCCCGAGAGCCTCCAACGCGGCGGCCACCGCGAAATGGGTAACGGGACTGGTGCGCCGCAACCGCGGGTGAACCAGAAACGCTGGCCGCGCGGCGGGCGGCGGCACGCGCCGGACGCGCAACATCCCGGCCCAGCCGGGCCGGGCAATCTCGACCGGCGCGACCGGCACGCCCTTGGCCAACACCTCGCGAAACGGAGCCACACCCCACCCCGCCGGAGAAACCGCGCCCACGCCGCTGACAGCAACGCCGCTCATGACGCCCCTCGCAAGAGCAGCGACGCATTGGCGCCGCCAAACCCAAACGAGTTGGAAAGCGCATATTCAAAGCGCGCCGCCACCGGCTTCCGCACCAGCCGGAATTTCGCGGCCGCGTCCGGTGTCTCCAGGCCCGGCATCGGCGGCAGCCACTGTCCCCGCAAAGCCATCAAACAAACCACGGTCTCGACCGCGCCCGCCGCGCCCAGCAAATGGCCGACGCTCGCCTTGGTCGAACTCACCGCCACCGAACCGGCGTGGCCGTCGGCCCAACGGCAGATGGCGGCGGCCTCGGCACTGTCGTTCAGCGGTGTGCCGGTGCCATGCGCGTTCACGTAGCCAATTTCGGCGGGTGTGACACCGGCCAGCGAGCAGGCGGCATTCATGGACCCCAGCGCGGCGTCTCCTTGCGGATGCGGTTGGGTCAAATGATGCGGATCGGTCGTGGCTCCGTAACCAACGATGTCGCCCAGAATCTCCGCGTCGCGCGCCAAGGCATCCTCCCACGCCTCAAGGGCCAAAACAGCGGCGCCCTCGCCCAGCGCAAGGCCGTCCCGGCGCGCGTCAAACGGGCGGCAAACTGTGGGAGAGAGGGCTTGTAACGCGTCGAACCCGGCGAACACCAACTGGCTTAACGCGTCATATCCTCCGGCCAAAACCCGCTTCGCCCTGCCCCGCCGGACCACTTCCCAAGCGTGGCCGACCGCGTTCGCCCCGGAGGCGCAGGCGTTGGCGATGGTCGTCACCGGGCCGTTCGTGCCAAGTGCCACGGCGAGATCAATACCCTGCTGTTGCGCGAGGTAATTGAGCACACGACCAGGCTGGCGCGACTGGCGTAGCGGCGCCTCCACCGCGTGCCGGTAGTAATCCTCGCCCAAACTCATGCCGCCGCTGGTGGTTCCCAGCACGATGGGCAAGGTGTCGTCCCCCCCCCAACCGGACTGCGTGTGCGCCTCGTGGGCGGCCCAAAGGAGCAACTGGCTGGCGCGGTCCATGCGGGAGCGCTGCCGATCATTGAATTCGGAGAACGGAAGGCCGGCGGGAAGATCGACCTCGGCGGCCAGTTTCACCCGCTGGCGGCTGACATCAAAGAGGGTGACCGGACGGAAGGCCGGCCGGCCCAAGCGAAATCCCTCCGCGTTGGCCTTCCAGCCAATCCCGTGAGCGGTGACAATTCCCGCTCCCGTGACGGCCACGCGAGCGGGCAATGCCATATCTGTTGTAAATGGGAAAAGCACAAGACTTTCCGACCGGGCTGGCCGACGTGTTTCCGGGCAATACTTAGATGGCCAACGGGGGACGAGTCAAACCCGGGCGTCTTCAAAAAACCGTGTTTTCTCCCGCGTCCCGCCTCCTTCCCCACTTGCAACCAGTTGCAAGACAGCCACTCGCGGTGCTTGCCGGCTCGTCCACCATCGGGAAACAACAGTTAAGCCACCAGCCTTTTTTGCCGATATGTGCGCTGGTGTCGGGATGCGCCCGTCGCGCCACGCGAATTTTGATTCGCGGGTTCGAGGACGAACCGCCGCGGGAAGAGCCCCCGAATACCATTGCAAGCTTTCGTGCCCGCGCCATCATGGCCGGTCGAAAGCGAAAAAACATGCCTTCACCATCGCTGTTCGGGTTTGAGCAAAGGGTCATCGTTGGTATCGCCGACCTGGCGGTCTCCAACAACCAGAGTGTTGTGCTCAGCACCTACTCGCTCGGCTCGTGCATCGGCGTCTCGATCTACGATCCGGTGGCCCGCGTGGGCGGTCTCTTGCATGTGATGCTGCCGGACTCGGGCATCGAGCCGGTAAAAGCCGCGCGCCAGCCCGCGATGTTCATGGACACCGGCATCCCGGCGCTGTTCCGCTCCGCCTACGAGCTTGGGGCTGAAAAGCACCGGGTGATCATTTGCGCCGCGGGGGGCGCCCAGGTAATGGACCCGGGCGGCTTCTTCAGCATTGGGAAGCGCAATTATGATGTCCTTTTTAATTTGTTGCGTCATCACAACCTCCGGCTCGAGGGCGAGCAGATTGGCGGGCTGGTAAGCCGATCGATGTTTTTGCATCTGGAGACGGGCGAGGTGCGCCTGAAAGTTTCCGGCCAGACCAACGAGGTAATTCTATGCAAGAGCTTGACGACTACATCAACAAAGTCAAACAGCTTCCCCCCGCTCCGCGCGTCCTCCCCGAGTTGTTGAGCCTGCTGTCGAAGCCGAACATCGACATCGACCGGATCGTCAGTCTGATCACGTACGACCCGTCGCTGACGGCGGGAGTGCTGCAGGCGTGCAACAGCGCCTACTTCGGCCAGGCAACCCCGGCGGCGAACATGCAGGAGGCGGTGACCCGGCTCGGTTTTCAACCGGTTTATCAAATCGTCGCGGCGGTGAGCGGCGCCCGCTCGCTGGGCCCGGAGCAGAAAGGTTATGGCATCGCGGCGGGCGAGCTTTGGCAGCATTGCGTGGTGACGGCGGTCGCCGCGAAGTTGATGGCCCAGGACAAGGGCGAGGATGAGAACGTGGTGTTCACCGCCGCCCTGCTCCATGACATCGGCAAGATCATTCTCGCGGACGCGCTAATGCACATTTACGCCAAGCTGGTCGAGGAGACGGAGAAGAACCAGCAGTCCCTGCTGGAGGCGGAGAAGAAGCTGATTGGCGTGCAACACGCGGAAATTGGCGGGCGGCTCCTCGGCCGCTGGAAATTCCCGCCGGCGCTCGTGGCGGCCGTGTGGTTCCATCATCATCCCGCGGCGGCCCGGCCTCACCACAAGCTGGCCTCGTTCGTCTATCTCGGCAACATGATCGCCCACTTCATGGGGCACGGCTACGGCCACCAGGCCTTCGCGTTGCGCGGGCGCTCCGAGGCGCTGGACATCCTGCAAATGAGCGCCGAGGACCTGCCACGCTACATGATCCGCACGCTCGAGAATTACGAGGCGGTCCAGTCCCTGTTCAAGATCAAAGGATAACCCTGCATGCGCCGGATACGCGTCCTGATCGTCGATGACTCCGCCCTGTTGCGCAAGCTCCTGAGCGAGGGGTTGGGGCGATTTCCGGATCTCGAGATCGTGGCGACCGCGATGGACCCCTTCGCGGCGCGCGAGAAGATTCTCGAGCTCAATCCGGACGTGCTCACGCTCGACATCGAGATGCCGCGCATGGACGGCCTGACCTTCCTGAAACTCATCATGAAACACCGGCCGATGCCGGTGATCGTGATGAGCTCGCTCACACAAGCCGGCTCCAGCAAGGCAATGGAGGCGCTCGAGGCCGGCGCGGTGGACGTGCTGGCGAAGCCGGGCGGGTCGTTTTCCGTGACACATGACCTGCAACATTTGGCGGAAATGATTCGCGCGGCCGCACGGGCCAAGCTCGGCTCGCCCCCGCCCGGCGCGACCGGGGGAGTCGTGACAGTGCCGCGCGTCTCGATTCGTCAAGCGGCGGCGGCCACCACCATCGTGCAACCGGTTTCGCGCGGGCCCTCGGCGAGACAAATCATACTGATTGGCTCCTCCACCGGGGGCACCGAGGCGCTTTCGTCGATCCTGCCCCTCCTGCCCGCGCGGCTGCCGGGCATCTGCGTGGTCCAGCACATTCCGGCTTACTTTTCCAAGGCCTTTGCCGACCGGCTCAACAGCTTGTGCCAGATGGAGGTGCGCGAGGCCAGGCCAGGGGACATTGTGACGCCGGGCCTGGCTCTGGTGGCGCCGGGAGGATTTCACCTGATGCTTCGCTGGACAGGCGCACATTATCTGGTGGAGCTAAACGAGGGGCCGCGAATTCATCATCAGCGCCCGGCAGCGGACGTGCTGTTCGATTCCGCCTTGCGGGCTGGCGCCGGTCCGCACGCGCTGGCGGTGCTGCTCAC
>CAZMLP010000669.1:0-3951 GCA_964566745.1 uncultured Verrucomicrobiota bacterium
GCGGGCGCTCCTCCAGCGCCGCGCGGCTGCCGAAACCATCCACCAAAAACTTCTTCGCCCACCGTCCGCTCTCGATGGAATCGAGCGCCGTCACTTTTGCATCGCGCGCAACGTTCTGGCCGCTCGCGGTGGACTGTAATTCCGCGAGGGCGAACACGTAATCGCCGGTCCGCTCCCACAACCGTGTCGCCGTGACACGGATGGACCGGACCGGCTTCCCTTTCACCGTGACGACGTAAGGCGTGTCGCCAGGATTTTTGAAATCCGCGCCGGTGTGATCGTCAATCACCTCCTGTTGCGCGAAACCGGGCGCGGCACTGACCTCGATCTTGAATCGCGCGGGAAATCCAAAGCCGGGCGTGTCGGGGAAATCGGTTGGACGCGCGGGGATTAGCCGGATCTCGTCGAGCGTGACGTTTTCCGGGAATTCGACCTGCACCCACTTCGTGGTGTCCCGCGATGAATCGATGCCAGAATGATACCCGTTGCTCGGGCTGGTTTTGCCCGCGGTCGGCGAGTTGGTGGACAGACGCGCTTGTACCGCCGCCAATTGCCGGTCCAATTCGGCCAGATCGGCACTCGTGATTTTGGCCAACTCATCTTGGATCTCCTTTTGACGCTGTTCCAGCGGTCGTTGCTCGGCGAGAAGCTTGCGTCGTTGGCGGAACACAGCCGGGTCGGCGTCAAACGGGCGGTTGGCCCGGTCCACTCCGGCGAATACAGCCTGAAGGCTGTAATAATCGCGCTGCGAGACCGGGTCGAACTTGTGGTCGTGACACCGCGCGCAATGGACAGTGAGGCTCTGGAACGTCGAGAAAGTCGTCATCACCATGTCATCGCGGTCGTTGTAGCGCGCGATCAAGCCGTCCGTCTTGGACTCCGGCAACTCGACGTGCCCGACGTAATCCCACGGCCCGGCCGAGATAAATCCGAGCGCCACAATGCCGTCCGGGTCGTCCGGGTAGAGCACATCCCCGGCAAGCTGCTCCTGCGCGAAGCGGGAGTAAGGCTTGTCCTGGTTGAGCGCGCGGATCACGTAATCCCGGTAGGGCCATGCGTTCGGGCGCAGCTTGTCCTTGTCGTAACCATGCGTCTCGCCGAAGTGAACGGTGTCCAGCCAGTGGCGCGCCCAGCGCTCGCCATAACGGGGCGAGGCGAGGAGCGAATCCACCAGGCGCTCGTACGCGTCCGCCTTGCGATCGCGCACGAAAGCCTCCACAGCCTCAGGCGTCGGCGGCAGTCCGGTGAGGTCGAAATACAAGCGGCGAATCAAAGTGGCGCGATCCGCCTCCGGCGACGGCTCAAGCTTTTGCTCCGCAAGCTTCGCGCGGATGAACAAGTCGATGGGATTCGCAGCCGTGCCCTGCTTCGGGGAAGGGGGAAGGGGAGGCCGCACTGCGGCTTTAAAGGCCCACCAATCGGCCTTGTCCGGCTTGGTGGTTTTGTTAGCGGAAAAAGATTTCGAAGCCAGAAGCGCGAGACCGATGAGGGCGATGGAAAAATGGAACCGCGGAGGCGCGAAGACGCGGAGAAATTCTGATGAGAACGGGCGGCGCATGCGTGACCCCCAAGATTACGAGTCGCGCGCCCGTGGCTCAAATACTATTGCAACGCCTCTTCAAAATTAACCGGCGGGCCTTCGCGTCAATTGTGACTGCGGAAAAACGCGACAGCAGGCCGTTGCCCAGCAATCCGGCCTCCCCGGGGAAAATCGGGGTTTCATGAAGTCCTGTGGGCACGTTCTCGAAGTTGCTTGCGCCAATGCGCACAGTGGTTTGCGCCTGCGGGATGGAGAGGGCTGCCAGGCCCACGGCCACTTGGCGGGAGCATTGGGCCGGAGCCTCCGGGGCCACCCACTGGAGCGCCGTCGCGCATCCCGTGTCCAGGCGCACCCACTGGCGTCCGTGGCCGTCCACACGGATCGGCACACGCATTCCGCAAGGGCGCAGTTCCAGGGGGAGGACTTCGCCGGGCGCCACCGCCTTCGCAGTCTTCAACAGGCGAATTTTTCCGGCGTCATAATCAATCTCCACAATTCGCCCGCGAAAAAAGTCCATCCCCACCAGCCCGTCCACGGCGCGTTCACAACTGTCGCCCAGTTTTTCCAGGTCCACCGCCAAATAGCTGCCGGACACATCAATGTCGCCGACCTTGGCCGCAACGCGATGCTGCCAATAACCCGTCATCGTCGCCCCGACCCCGTGCACAGTCGCCTCCGGTCCGGGCTTCAATCCAATTCGGTTGGCGGTGCCAAGATTGACCACACTCACCCCCGCGCCCGTGTCCAAGAGAAAATGGAGCGCCTTCTCCGATTGCGGGACCCGGACTTCGATCCATAACAGCCCCTTTTGGTGACAAAAGGGAATTTCCGCGACAGCGCTCGGCGAGCCTTGCACCGGTAATAGTGCCGCAAACGCGGCCAAAACAATGCAAACGAGGTGGCGCATAACTGCCGGTGCGCAAGCGCCATGCCAGCTTGGCAAGCATGCGCATCCACCTTGTTAGAAGGAGCTTCCGGGGAATGTCCCGCACGACACCGCGAAATCCGGTGTCCATTCCTGAGCAGGGCGCGCAATAACCATCACCCGTCGGGACCTGGGGACCTCGAACCGGGAGCGCTTGGTGTTCCGATTTGCCGTAAGGAATCACCTCCCTTGGCGACTGACCTGGAGCCACCGGTCAGGGCAGTTGCTCGACGGAATTTCGCCGGTTGGTTCGCCGGGACACTTTTCATGAATTTGCCCGGACGCGTTAGAACAATGAGTGATGCATAACACAAATGAATTGAGCCTATGAAAATTTTGAAACACCTGCCGGTCGCGGTTGTCGCCGTCGCGTTGGTTAAGGCCTTGAGTGCCACTGCCGCCGATTTGCCGTCCGGGTCTGTCCAGTCCGGGCAAGGAGGCGCGGTAACCTTTTTCAAATCATCCACCCCCAAAGCCGGACTCAAGCGGGCAAATCAGGCCCGGGACATTCGCGGGGGAGTGAAATGGGCGCGGCAGGGCATTCCGAACGGGTCCGCTGTGACCTACGCCGTGCCAGAACAACCTCGTCTCGAAATTGCGCCCCTGAAATAACCGGCGGCGCCTCGCCCGGACCGGGCGGAAAAATTAACCACCAACACAAAAAACTGATATTATGAAAAACTTGAATCCTATCTTTGTGGCGACGGCCGTCGCCCTGACCCTCAACGTGGCCCGGGCGGCGGACATGCCCGGCCGCTCGGCCCTGCAAAACAGCCCCCGCTATGTGGAGTTGCATCCTGAAGTGTTGCTTGCCCAGGCGTCCGGCCAGGCATTCAAACCGGAGGTCGCGCCCGGCCCCGCCAAAAACTCCGCCCTGGCCGCGGCCCCGCGTTTCCGCGAGGCGCACCCGGAAGTGATCTGGACCGTGTCATCGGCCGGGCGGTCCTGGGCCCGGAACGCGGGCGAAAGCGAGACGCGGAACAAGGCGTTGGCCGGCAGCCCGCGCTTCTTGGAGTTGCATCCGGGGCTTCGGAATGCCACGCCAGCCATTGAGATCGCCCCGCTGAAGTGAGTCGCGTCATTCAGTCTCCCAGCGGCCTTCGGGCGACACGCCCGAAGGACCGCTCATTCCAGGGCGGATGGCTTGTCAGCTCGGAAAAAAACTCTGGCTGCCGCCGTTGGAAGGAATCTTGGCTCTGGGCACGCGGCGACGGGCAAACCGGCAACCAGCAGGAAATTGCATCGCCAAGCCGCCGAGACACAGAAGAGACAACGCCGAATTACCCGCGACACGCCGCTGCAAACACACCATTCTGGTGCAGATCGCCGGAAGAAAAGCCAAGGGAAAGCGGGCGGCGCATGCGTGTCGCCACTGAGATTACGAGCCATTCAAAAGAGGCTCAACTGGAAAAGGCGAATCATTCACTGGCATCGCCAGTGAGGTCCATGAATGGAAAAGATCGCACTTCGGTTTTTGGCAAACTGG
>CAZMLP010000670.1:0-4710 GCA_964566745.1 uncultured Verrucomicrobiota bacterium
CACCGATGCCGAGCGCGGCCGGATTTATCTGCCGATTGAGGAGTTGCGCCGCTGCGGGGTCAGCGAGGAGCAAATTCTCCGCTTCGAGGACACGCCCGGATTTCGCCGGGCGGCCGAGGCGGTCGCCGCCAGGGCGCGGGCCTATTATCGCGGGGCGCGCGAGGCGTTGCCGCCGGAGGACCGCCGGTCCATGATCGCGGCGGAAGGGATGGGGACAGTTTACTGGCGGCTGCTGGAGAAGCTGGAGGCCCGGCATTTCGACGTGCTTGGGCCGGATTTGACCCGGGTTAGCAAGCCTCAAAAAGCTTTCCTCATGCTTCGCACTTGGTGGCGCTTCTTCTTCGCCGCCGGGACCAGCGTGCCCAACTATGGGACCTCCTGAGCGGACGCGGAGGCTGATTGTCAACGCGGACGACTTCGGACGCTCCCGCTCCATCAACGCCGCCGTCATCCAGGCGCATCGCGAGGGAATTCTCACCACCGCCAGCCTGATGGTGAACGGCGATGCCTGCGAGGAGGCCGTCGAGCTGGCGCGGCAGAATCCCAACTTGGGCGTGGGCCTTCACCTGGCGTTGGTGTGTGGTCGCGCCGCGCTTCCCAAAACGGAGATCCCCGGCCTCGTTGATAGTCACGGCGACTTTGGTGATGACCCGGTCCGCGCCGGCATGCGCTACTTTTTTGAGCGCGGCCTCCGTCCGCAACTGGCCCGGGAAATCGATGCTCAATTCGCCCGCTTCCAGGCCACCGGGTTGACGCTTGATCATGTGAACGGTCATCTCAACCTGCACCTGCATCCAGTGGTGTGGCGGATTCTTGCGGACGTCGGCGCGCGGCGCGGGATGACCCGGGTGCGTGTCACGCGGGATCGCTTCTGGCTGAACGCGCGCATTGCCTGTGGCAACTGGGGCTACCGGACCAGCCATGCGATCATCTTTTCTCTGCTCTCGGCGCGAGTCCGGCCGGAACTCCGCGCGCGTGGCTGGCGGCATACGAATTGGGTGTTCGGCCTGTTGCAAAACGCCCGTGTGGACACGGAGTATGTCCGGTGCCTGCTTCCGCTTCTGCCGGCGGGTGATTCCGAACTTTACTCCCATCCCTCCGTTGACGAGTATAAACCAGAACTGGACGCGTTGCTGGACCCCGGCGTGAAGGCGTTGGTGCGGGAGCAGGGGATCCGGTTAATCCGCTACCAGGACCTTTGATATGTCAAAATTTCTCGTGATCCTTGTTTGCGCGCTGCTGTTTGAGGCCGTGGGCGTTGTGTTTCTGAGCCGCGGACTCAAGCAGATTGGCGAGGCGAAGGAGATTAATGTCACGGAAATCGCCCGTTTGATCCAGCGGGGCATTACGAATCGCTCCATTATTCTCGGAGTCGCCCTGGAGGCGGTGTTCTTTGGCGGATTGCTCTATCTCCTGTCGCGCGCGGAGGTCAGCCTCATCTGGCCGCTCACCTCGCTCGGATTCGTGCTCACCACCCTTTCCGCCAAGCTGGTCTTGCACGAGCAAGTGACCACAACGCGCTGGGCCGGGGTTTGCCTGATCGTGATGGGCGCGGGACTAATCACTTGGAGCGAGAAATCAAAGGTTGGCGGCGCGCCTCCCTTGGCGGCCTCGCGGCAAGTGGAAACGGGAAGATAATAGTCAAATCACGAAACTGGAATCACCGGAGAATGACCGGGAACCAAACTTCAAATTGGCCCCTGCCGCGCGGCGGACCGATGCGTTTTTTGGTGTTGGTGATTCTCTCGTCATTTGAAATTCGGATTTAGTGATTTTCCTGTCACCCACTCGCCCTCCGCGACCACTCAAGAGTGGTTATGAGCGCAAATATTTCATCCGCCAGCCCCACCGACACGGATTTGGTGCGGCAAACCTTGTCCGGCAACCGCGAGTCGTTTGGCCTGCTGGTGGGCCGCTACCAGTCACTGGTTTGCTCGCTGGCGTACAATGCCTGCGGGGATGTCGCGCGCAGCGAGGACGTGGCGCAGGAGGCGTTCGTCGCCGCGTGGCGGCAACTCGGCGAGTTGCGCGAGCCGGAGCGGTTCAAGTCCTGGCTCTGCGGCATCGCGCGCAACCTGGTCCTCAACCGCCTCCGCCGCGACCAGCGGCATGACGGCCGGTCCGAGCCCCTCGACGAAAAAGTCGAATTCACCGACTCGCGGCCCGATCCCCATCACGCCGCCGCGACCCGCGAGGAGCACGCCCTTGTCTGGCAGGCGCTGGCCGGGGTGCCGGAGACTTACCGCGAGGCGTTGGTGTTGTATTATCGCGAGCAACAATCGGTGAAGGACGTCGCCGATGCCTTGGAGATTTCCGAGGACGCGGTCAAGCAACGGCTGGCCCGCGGACGCGCCTTGTTGCGCGAGGCGATGGCCGCAATGGTCGAGGCGACCCTCACCGCCACGCGGCCCGGGGCTGCCTTTACCCTGGCGGTGCTGGCGGTTCTGCCGGTCACCATGTCGCAAGCCGCGGCCGCCACCAGCGCGGCAGCCTCTGGCGCGACGATGATCAAGGGCTCGACCGCCGCGAAGGCGGCCGCCGCGGCGGGTCTTTCCGGGGTTCTTCTCGGGCCCCTGCTCGGCCTGGCCGGAGGAGTTTTCGGAGCCTATGCCGGTGTAAAAGGCTCCTTGGCACGGGCAGGTTCGGACCGCGAGCGGGCTTACATTTGGCGGCTGGTCCGCTGGATTGTGATTCTCTCGCTGGTCTACATGGGCACGCTTCTCTGGCTGGTGTTCAGCGCCCGGACTTTCCTGCCGGAGCGCGTGTTCACGTATGTCATCTTGCTCGTCGGCCAAACTCTCGTGTGCGGGCTGGGCACGACATTTCTTTCGCTCTGGTTTACCCGGCGTATCAAACAGATTCGTGCCGAGGATCAGGCAACCGGGGTGTGGAAAGCCCCGCCCGTGCCGGCTGGCTATTTCCAAAATGGCGCCGGTCGTGAATACATTTCGCCTGTGCGATTGCTTGGCCTGCCGTTGATCCACATCAAGACCGGCGGAGCGCAAAACGGCGAGTTTGAGCGAGGCGTGGCCAAAGGGTGGATTGCGATTGGAGACGTCGCGGTTGGCGTGTTGTTCGCCTGCGGCGGGATGGCCTGTGGCGGAATCGCCTGCGGCGGTCTTTCTGCCGGGGTGGTTTCGCTGGGTGGCATGGCGATTGGTTTGCTGGCGTTGGGTGGCGGCGGAATCGGCTGGATCGCCTTGGGCGGGCTGGCTGTGGGATGGTATGCCATGGGCGGCGCGGCGTTCGGTTGGGTGGCGGCGTTTGGCGGCGCGGCTTGGGCCAAGCTTTACGCGTTGGGCGGCGAAGCCTCCGCATTGCACGCGAATGACGCCATTGCGCGCGCCTATTTTGAGTCCAACCAGCTTTTCACCGCCGGGAAATGGCTCATGAGCCACGCGAACTGGCTGCTCTGGTTGACGCTGTTGCCGATGATGATCGCCATAGTCAATTCGCGGCGGCAGAAACGCGCGGAATCGGCCAAATGAGGGTTGGGATTGAGGTTGGTTTTGCTGGACACCTGCCGTGCGCTGTTGTAACTTGTCTTACGGATTGGAGAAGGGCACCAAGAGCAGGTTCGAATGACGATAGAAACCCCAATTCAAAATGACCAGTCGGCGTCCGCCGGTTGCTCAAGATCAAATCCACCCAAATCAAGGATGTTGCTCCATTTTGGGCCTGCGCACGAACCATGATCTCCGAAACGCGCAACCCGTTGCCAATCAAGCCCCGCATTTTGAGATCATGGAAGCTATGTGAAATCACCGGCTTCCAGCGGTCGTCCGCCGTGCCGGAGGCACGGATGAGGGTAGCCGGTCGGCAAGTTCGCGCAGCGAACGCAGCCACCGGTTTCTTGACCAAAAGTCTCCGCGCCCCGGCAGGGGCGCATGAAAGACAATCAATGTCAATAAAGCCACGCGATTCCCTCTCCACTTGCCGGGCCAGCCATGAATCAAGCCGGATCAAGGCTTGGCACGAACGCTTCACCGGTGGCAACATGTGGGCAAAGAGGGAATCAAGGTTGTTGCTCCATTTTGGGCCTGCGCACGAACCATGATCTCCAAACCCGTAACCTGTTGCAAATCAAGGGGTGCATTTTGAGATCATGGAAGCCATGTGAAAACGCCGACTTCCAGCGGTCGTCCGCCGTGCCGGAGGCACGGATGAGGGTAGCCGGTCGGCAAGTTCGCGCAGCGAACGCAGCCACCGGTTTCTTGACCAAAAGTCTCCGCGCCCCGGCAGGGGCGCATGAAAGACAATCAAGGTCAATAAAGCCATGCGATTCCCTCTCCACTTGCCGGGCCGGCAACGTGTCGGTGGTCGAGTGGCAGGAGATGTGTCTGCTTCCGAGTGGGGCAGGCGTTCATCGTCGTCCACGGGATTCTGCGCCCTATCCGGCGTCTCGGGGTGAATCAAGCCATCCATGCCATCGCCAAACCAACGAGACCATTCAGGGCTTCCTCGGCGTCTCCGCGTCTCGGCGGTCTATCAAGCCATCTCGACTCCAAAAATGCCCGAAAATAAAGGAATTCAAGGTGATTCAAGGGTGCGCGCCGGGTGGAATTTCATCGCGGGAGCGCCGAGACGTCCTGGTCGCAAGGCCTCGATTATCAAGCGAGAGTCGATCAAGGCGAATCAAGGCAGCGTGTCAGTGGTCGAGTGGCAGGAGATGTGTCTGCTTCCGAGTGGCGCAGGCGTCATCGCCGTCCA
>CAZMLP010000671.1:0-4046 GCA_964566745.1 uncultured Verrucomicrobiota bacterium
CAACTCGACCTGTTCGACATGAAGCCGGACGCGCCGCGCGAGATTCGCGGGCCGTTCAAGCCGATTCGCACCGCCGCCGATGGCTTTCAAATTTCCGAGTTGCTCCCGCTCCACGCCAAGGTGGCCGACAAGTTTTCCCTCGTTCGCACCTGTTACCACACCGCCGCCGCCGTGCATGACACCGGCCATCAGATGATGCAGACCGGCCGGCTCTTCACCGGCGGCGTGAACACGCCTCATGCCGGTTGCGCGCTCGAGTTCCTCAAGGGCCGCCGCAACGAGTTGCCCGCAAACATCATCCTGCCGGAGCCGATGGGCGCCACCGGCGGCAACATGCCGCACGGACAGGACGCGGGGTTCCTGGGCAAAGCTTACGATCCGTTTTCCTTGATGGCCGATCCGTCCAAGGCCGATTTTAAAGTGCCGGATCTCCTCCCTCCCTCCGAAATCGGCGAGGCGCGGTTACAACGCCGCCGCGAGTTGCGCGATGTGGTGGAGGAGACAGTGAAGAACTTCGAGGCGTCGGAATCCGCCAAGTTGATGGACGCCAGCTTTGCCTCCGCGTACCGGCTGATGACGAGCACCAAGGCCCGCGAGGCGTTCGATCTCGGCAAGGAGCCGCAGAAGGTTCGCGAGCGCTACGGCATGACCCGCTTCGGCCAATGCTGCCTGCTGGCGCGCCGACTGGTGGAGGCGGGCGTGCGATTTGTCACGATCAACACGTTTATCACAGTCTTCGACGAGATCACGTGGGACATTCACGGCTCGAAGCCCTTTACCTCCATCGCGGGCATGAAGGAGATTGTCTGCCCGATGTATGACCAGGGTTACAGCGCGTTGATCGAGGATCTGCACCAGCGCGGGATGCTCGACTCGACGATGGTGGCGAACCTCTCCGAGTTCGGGCGCACGCCAAAGGTGAATCCCACCGGCGGGCGCGATCATTGGCCTGCGTGCTGGACGGTGTATTTCGCGGGTGGCGGTGTGAAGGGCGGTCGCGTGGTGGGCAAGAGCGACGAGATCGCGGCTTATCCCGCCGAGCGACCTGTCAAGCCGAGCGAGGTGGTCGCGACGATCTATCACGGCCTCGGTCTCGATCTCGAAACCCATCTGCCCGGCCCGCAAGCCCGGCCCTATCCGCTCGTGGATTTCGGCACGCAGCCCATTCGCGAGCTTTTCTCATGAACCGGTTTCTTTTGCTATTCGCCCTCGTGGTCGCGTCGTTGGCCCGCGCGGACGAGCCGGTCGTGACCCGCGCCGAGGACGCCAGGGACATCACGTTCCGCAATCACGTCGAGAGCGTCCTCACCAAGGCCGGTTGCAACATGGGCGCGTGCCATGGGGCCGCCGCCGGCAAGAACGGCTTCAATCTCAGCCTGCGCGCTTACAATCCCGAGGCGGACTATCTCGCCATCACCCGCAACGCCTTCGGCCGCCGCATTGTTCCGAGTGATCCAGGCCGCAGCCTGATTTTGCTCAAACCTACCGGCGCCGTGCCACACAAGGGCGGCAAACGGTTCGAGGTCGATTCGCCGGAATATCGCGTCCTTGCCAATTGGGTCGCCGCCGGCGCTCCCGGCCCGAAGGACAACGATCCGGTGATGACCAAGCTCGAAGTGGTGCCCGCCGCCGTCACGCTGCATCCCGACGCCACGCAGCAAATCTCGGTGCGCGCGCATTTCAGCGATGGTCGCGTGGAGGACGTCACGCGCTGGGCCAAGTTCACCAGCGCGAACGAGAGCGTGGCAAACGTCAATGACACGGGTCTCGCCAAAGTGACCGGTCACGGCGAGGGCGCGGTCAGCGCCTGGTACCTCAGCCAGTTGGCCATCGCGACCCTCACCGTTCCATTCGACCAAAAGATCGCGCCGGAGGTTTTCTCGCAAGCGCCGCGCAAGAATTTCATCGACGAGCAGGTGCTTGCGAAGCTGGAGGAACTGAACCTTCCGCCCAGCCCGGCTTGCGGCGACACCGACTTTATCCGGCGCGCCTTCCTCGACACCATCGGCCTGCTGCCGACGCCGGCCGAGGTGCGCGATTTTCTAGCCTCGACCTCCCCGACGAAACGCGATGACTTGATCGAGAAATTGCTGAACCGCCCCGAGTTCGTTGATTACTGGACCTACAAATGGAGTGACCTGCTGCTGGTCAACAGCGCCAAGCTCAACACTCGCGCCGTGCGCGCGTATTACCTCTGGATTCGCGAGCAGGTTGAGCTGAACACGCCGTGGGACAAGTTCGTGCGCGCGGTCGTCACCGCGCAGGGCAGCACGCTGGAGAACGGCGCCGCGAATTTCTTCGTCCTCCATGACGACCCCCGCACCATGGCCGAGACGACGACCGTTGCCTTCATGGGCATGAGCGTGGGTTGCGCGAAGTGTCACAACCATCCGATGGAGAAGTGGACCAACGACGATTACTACGCGCTGGCCAATCTCTTTGCCCGCGTCCGCGCCAAGAACGGCTCCGCCGACGGCGAGCGCATCCTGGTCTCCGCGCAAGCCGGCGACTTGATCCAGCCGCGCACCGGCAAACCGCAGCGCCCGCGCCCGCTCGACGGCGTGCCGAGGGAGATCGACGACTCTAGCGACCGCCGCCAGCACCTGGCGGACTGGCTCGTGTCGCCCGAGAATCCCTATTTCACCAAGGCGATCGTGAATCGTGTCTGGGCAAACTTCTTCGGCGTCGGCCTGGTGGAGAAGGTCGATGACCTGCGTGTGACGAATCCCGCGAGCAACGAGAAATTGTTCAGCGCCGCCGCCAAATTCCTCGTCGATCAACATTACGATCTCAAGGCGCTCATGCGCGCGATTCTTCAGAGCGCGACTTATCAACGCGGCAGCAAACCGTTGCCCGAGAATGCCGCCGACTCGCGCTTCTACAGCCGCTATTATCCGCGCCGCCTGATGGCCGAGGTGCTGCTCGACGCCACGAGCCAGGCGACCGGCGCGCCGACAAAATTCGACGGTTATCCCGAGGGATGGCGCGCGCTCCAGCTCGCGGACAGCAGCGTGAACAGTTATTTCCTGAAAAGTTTCGGCCGGCCGGACCGCATTCAGACGTGCGAGTGCGAGCGCACCGCCGAGCCGAGCGTCGCGCAGGTGCTCCACATGGCGAACGGCACGACGCTCAATCAAAAGCTCGAGGCCAAGAGCGGCCGCATCGAGCGAATCGTGGAGGAGAAGTGGCCGGCCGACAAAATCGTGGAGGAGGCATTCCTCGCGACGCTAAGCCATTACCCGAGCGACGAGGAGAAGGCGAAATTGGTGAAGGTTCTCGAGGGCGCGGCGGACAAAGACAAGCGTCCCGCCATCGAGGATGTTTTTTGGGCCCTCCTGAGCAGCAAGGAGTTTTTGTTTAATCATTGAGGGATTTGTGAGTCCGGCCTTGTCTCCACGTGCCCGCAGGTTGGCCCAACGTAACCCGTGGGACACGATTGGCCACGGACTTTTCATCGTCCCGAAGGGACCCATGATGGTAGCCGGTGGGAAGGGAGCGCCAGCGACCGCACCCACCGGAAGACGCGTTTATAATTTCCCCGCGCCCCGGAGGGGCGCATGAAAACCGACCTGCTAAATGCCCTCCACGCACACCAGTTTGCACTATCATCTCGTGTGGTCCACGAAGGACCGGCGCAATTGGATCGATGTGGGGTGGCGGGATCGTCTGCATACTTGGCTGGGCGGCGCGATTCGGGGTCAGGGTGGTCAACCGGTGGCCATTGGCGGGATGGGCGATCACGTGCATTGTTTGGCCGGTTTGAAACCAACACATTGTTTGGCCGATTTGGTACGGATGATAAAATCCGAGTCGTCGGAATGGGCGCATCGCGAATTGAAGATTCCGTTGTTCCAATGGCAGGAGGGTTATGGCGCGTTCACCGTCGGTCCGAACAGCCTCGCCGCCGTGGCCAAGTATGTTCGCAATCAAGAGGAACATCACCGGGTCAAGACGTTCCAAGAGGAGTATCTCGAGCTGTTGAAAAAGTCCGGCATTGAGTATGACGAGAAACATTTGTGGTAATCATGCGCCCCTCCGGGGCGCTG
>CAZMLP010000672.1:0-3500 GCA_964566745.1 uncultured Verrucomicrobiota bacterium
CCGGGGTAATTGGCGACAGCGGCACTGCCCAAGTTGGCGTTTTCATCCGAGGATAAAACAGCAAAAAGACCGCCCCTTGTCTAGCGCAAATTTTTCACCTTGCACCCCAGCGACTTGCATCCCCAAATCAAATCACCCTGAGGCCGCAACCGGGTTCGCACTAAGCGCCGCGGATCATCTCCCCGGCCCGTCGTCCGAAATCAAGCCAACGGCATTTTCGGCACGCCGCTGGCGAGTCGCACCTTTGTCGTTGGCTGGCAACAGGTTGCGTTGAATCATGGGAAAACGACCGGTGCCGAATCAAGCCCGATCAAGGCTAATCAAGCCATGCCGGGTCACTTCGCCGTACCGTCGCCGGCCTTCACCCACGCCTCGTTGAAGGCGGCGTGCTTCATCGTTTGACCCGTTTTGAGGAAATAGCTGTACACCGCGTGG
The DNA here is from genome assembly GCA_964566745.1 of uncultured Verrucomicrobiota bacterium. Lineage (GTDB taxonomy): Bacteria > Verrucomicrobiota > Verrucomicrobiia > Limisphaerales > CAZMLP01 > CAZMLP01. The sequence continues at coordinate 436 of CAZMLP010000672.1, forward strand.
ATGGTTCCGTCGCGACTTTGAACGATGGCCGGGTAATGAAAGGAGCCATCCGGCTGGCGCTCCAAGTGCCGGGTCCATTTCCAGGTGCGGCCCTCGTCCTCGGAGATCGAAACGGCCAGGCTCTCCCGGCGCTGGGTGGTGTCGTTGTAAATCAAGAGCCAATCGCCGCTCGCCAGCTTTAGCGCGTCGAGGCCTGAGCCGGGATTCGGCAGATCAATCGTGCCGACAGGGCCCCACTCCATGCCGTCGTCGCGCGACTCGGCCACGCGGATCTTTTTCAGCGGGCCGTTCTCGCGCATGTAGGCCACCAGCGAGCCATCCCGGCGCTGCACCACGGAGGGCTGGATGTTGCCGAAACCGGCGATCGGCTTGCTCGCGAACCAGGTCTTGCCCTCATCATCGCTGATCGCCATGAGGGACGCGCTGTAGGTGTCCGAGTAGAGCGGCAAAAGAATCCGCCCCGAGGCGAGAACAGTCGGTTTGCAACGCGGCTGCCAGCCGAGGCGGTTGAGCAGTTTGTTGGCGATACGCTCGCGGAAGGCATTGATTTTAAGGCCGTCCATGGTGTTGGTTGGCATGGACCGCAGCCGCGCGTCGAGCGCGTTTGTCAGCACTTGCTGGCAATCCACCGGCTTGAGCGTAATGATTCCTTGCCATTCCCATTCGGGCGCGCCGCTGCCTTGATACTTGCTCGCGACGCGATAACTGGTGAGGCACGACTCCCAGGTGTTCGCGAGCACCACCGGCCAGAAGAGCCAGAGGCGCTTGCGGCGGTCGATGAACATCGCCGTGTTGCAATCGGGAAAGCCCGGTGTGTCCGCCATGGGGAACGCCTCGCTCCACGGCCCTTTGGCCTTGCGCCGCCGGGCGCCGTACACCGCCACATCGTCCGCGTTTCGCTCGCCGCTGCCGCGATACCAGGAGACGAGCAAGTCACCGTTGGGACACTCGACGATTCCGGCGGCGTGGTTGTGATCTGGGCGAAGAGGGAACAGCAGTTCGGCGTCGAACGCCGGCTTGGAGGACGGCTCGCCCGCTTGAAGCAGTCCGCCCGCGCACAAGCCGATCAACAAGATTCCCAACAAACAATGGCGACGCGAGGTCATGAAACGCGCGGGCAAAATTTGCTCAAACTTCGATTTTCCATGGGGCGCGCATCGGCTGGCTCACGTAACTATTCGCCTCGGCATCATTGATAAACCGTTGTTTCTTCGGATCGAAGTGCAGCACACGACCGAGTCGCTGCGCGGTTTTGGCGAGATTGACCAGGGTGGCGGAGCGGTGGCCATTTATCTCGTTGAGCGCGAATTTTTTCCGTGTCTTCACCGCCTCGACAAAGTCGGTGACTTGCGGCGCGGGGTCGGGCAGGCTCGCCAGTTTCTTTTCGAGGTCCGGAATGTCCGACTTCATGCCCTTGGTGATTTTGCCTTTCGGCCCGGCGAGGAACCACGCGTCCTTCATCTTGTCGTCGCCATCGAGGATGATCTCGCAGCCGTCCTTGTACTTGAGCCGAATCGTCCGGAAAGTGCCGACCGCGTCGGGATGTTGCGGCGGCGCGTCGCCCTCCACCTCGATGGGACTGTCCTCATCCTTGCCGAGCAGGTATTGCACTGGGTCGAGGTAATGCTGGCCCATGTCCCCAAGTCCGCCGCCGTCGTAATCCCAATAGCCGCGAAAGGTCTGGTGGACGCGATGCGGGTGGTACGGCTTGAACGGCGCGGGACCAAGCCAGAAATCATAATCCAGCTCGGGCGGGACTGGTTGCGGGACGAGGTCAGTTTTGCCGACCCAGTAGAACTTCCAATCAAAGCCGGTGCTGGCGTTGAGTGTCGCCTTGATCGGCCAGCCGAGCAGGCCGTTCTGGACGGCTTTCTTGATCGGTTTCACCGGCGTGCCCATGCCGTAAAAATTGTCGGAGAACCTGAACCAGGTGTTCAGCCGGAAGATGCGCTTATGCTTGTTGATAACCGCTTTCACGGCTTCGCCCTCGGCGATGGTCCGGGTCATCGGCTTTTCGCACCAAATGTCCTTGCCGGCCTTGGCGGCGGCGATGGTGATCAGCGCATGCCAGTGCGGCGGCGTGGGAATGTGGACGATGTCGATGTCCGGGCGCGCGATCACCTCGCGAAAGTCGTGGTAGCCTTTCACATCCGGCCCGCCCGCCTGAAGAGCGGTGGCGAGATGCTTGGCGTCGAGGTCGCAAACGGCGAGGAGCTTGCACTTGGTGTTGATCGACTTGACGTGGCCCATGCCCATGCCGCCCACGCCAATGACTGCGCGCGTGAGCGTCTCGCTCGGCGGCGTGTAACCGGCGCCGCCCAGTAGTCGGCGGGGGATCAATTGAACCGTGGCAATCGTGGCGATGGTTCCTTGAAGAAACCGGCGACGGGTAATGGAACGATAGGTGTTCATGACAATGCGCGAGCGACAGGTGACGGGTGCCTGGGAAGGATTCAACCAATTCGCGCGCCGCCTGTCGATGGCGGAGAGCGATTTGTTAAATCTGGCCACCAAGCGTTCAGGGAAACCAGCAAGGCCGTCGCGACCGGAATTACGAAGTTTGGGTCGGTGGCGGGGACGGGGGCAATGGGGGTGCCGGCGCCACCGGAGAGGTAGGGGGGACTGGTGCGGACGAAGTCGGCGCGGTGACGGCGGGAGCCGTCTCCTTCCACGGCACCTCGTAGGTTTTGATCGCGGACCGGATGCCTTTGACGGTCGTCGCGGCCTGTGGAATGCAGGTGGCGGCGAGGGTTGGATCGTCCTGCAACAGCGCCGCGTGCGTGGTCTCGCTGATGATAATGCGCCCGCGCCCGGAAACGCCCTCCAGCCGGCTGGCCACGTTCACCTCGCGGCCGAACACGGTGTAATTCAGGATGTGCGCGTCCGACCCCATCAGACCCACGGTCACCACGCCGGTATTAATTCCGGTGCCGAGTGTGAGCAGCGCCAGCGGAGGCAGGGCGGGCAGGCCGGTGGCGGCACGCGAGGCGTTTTCCTGCTCGATCCGTTTGTTCATGGCGAAGCGCTCCTGGTTCATCGCATAGATCGCCCGCTGCGCCTCGATG
>CAZMLP010000673.1:0-3300 GCA_964566745.1 uncultured Verrucomicrobiota bacterium
GCGGATGATGCGCGAGATCGAGAAGGACTGGGAAAAGGCGGGGGACTACGTGCGCGCCGGTCTGGACGGGCGCGAGTATTTCCAGTCCCCCCGCCCGCGCTGGGAAAGCCTGCACGACCTGCAAGGCTTGCTGGAGCTTTGGCGCGTGACCGGGGACATCAAATACCGGACCGCCTTTGAACACCATTGGCGCAGCATCCGCCGTTGGGACCGCCGCAACACCGGCGGCTTCTCCTCGGGCGAGCAGGCCACCGGGGATCCCTACGCGCCCACCGCCATCGAGACGTGCTGCACCGTCGCGTGGACCGCGCTCACGCTGGATTATCTCCGCCTCTCGGGCGACGCGCTGGCCGCCGATGACTTGGAACTCGCCACTTTCAATGGCGGTCTGGGGGCGCAGCATCCCTCCGGCCGCTGGTGGACTTACAACACACCAATGGATGGCACGCGCGAGGCCTCCGCCCACACCATTGTCTTCCAGGCCCGCGCGGGCACGCCGGAGCTCAATTGCTGCTCGGTGAACGGGCCGCGCATGGTGGGCATGCTCAGCGAGTGGGCCGAGATGATGGCGGCTGACGGAATCATCGTGAATTACTACGGCCCCCACACCTTCAAGGGCCAATTTCCCAACGACCAGGAGGTCACCATCAAGTGCGACAGCAATTATCCGCGCGATGGCCGGGTCATCCTGACCGTCGCTCCGAAACAGCCTCGTGAAATAAACCTTCGTTTGCGGGTTCCCGCCTGGGCCACGAAATCCACCGCGCGCGTGAACGGTCACGAGGTCCCCGCCGGCCACCCGGGACACTACCTGGAATTGAAACGGCGCTGGCAGGCCGGCGACACAGTCGAACTCGATCTCAGCCTCGGCCTGCGCTTCGTCGCGGGGGCTCGCGAGGCGGCGGGGAAGGTTTCCGTGTATCGTGGCCCGCTGCTGCTTGCCTACGACCAGACTCAAAATGACTTCGACGAAGACCGGATTCCCCCCTTGGTATTGGGCCAGTTGTCCGCCGCCCGTGTTCCGCCTGTGCCCGCCGCCAAAACCAGTCTCGACCGGTTGACTTCCCCTTGGATAGTCGTCGAATTTCCCGCTGAAAACGGGCGTTTTGTGAGGCTGGTGGATTTTGCCAGTGCGGGCTCGGTCGGCACGCGTTACCGCTCCTGGCTGCCCGCGCAATATCCGCCACCACCGCCGGTCGTCACCCAAGCGCCGCCGGATGGCGCGGTCATCCCCGCCGGCCCCACATTGTTCCGCTGGCGGGCTGTGAGGGGAACAAATCAATTGGCGGTGAGCTATCGCGTGGAGATCGCCTCTGCGTCCGAATTTGACGCCCCGCTGTTTTCCCAGGTTGTCGCCGGGTCCAATTACCTTGCGCTCAACTTGAAGAATGTTCTCGCGTTGGCCAAAGAGGGCAGTTTCGTCTGGCGGGTGGTCACCCAAACCACTTTAGGCCAGTCCGCGCCGGACGGCCCGCCCGCCCGCTTCACGGTGGACCCCTCCCTCCCGCCAGCCACGCCGAAACTGCCCAGTTCCACCAACGGCCCCAACGGCGAGGTGGCGCGTGCCTCGCTCCGCCACGCCACTTCCCCGGAGATAGGCCAGTTGGCCTCCGTCGCCGGCGCGAAAGGAATCGAAGGGGCGCAAGAATTGGCGGGCGAACGCTCCATGCTCGTTTACGCCTTGCCCGAGTTTCCTGACGAGAGTTATTCCGTTGCCCTGCGGTTCCGCCTGAGCCAGTTGCCCGTCGCGCGTCTTGGCCAAATCTTCAGCGCCTGGGCGGGGCCAATGGACGACCCCCTCCGCGTCTGCGTGGACCAAGGCAAGCTCTTCGCGAGGATCGAGGCCGGCAACGGTTACTCGGCCGGCGGCGCGCCGGTGGAGGCGGGTCGTTGGTACTCCGTTGCCGCCGTCAAAAACGGGGATCGCCTCGCGCTCTACCTCGACGGCCAGCCGGTCGGCTCGACCACCGTTCCCTCGATCATTTCCACCCAAGCGCGGGAAGGCGCGGTGGGCGGCAACCCGCGCTATGGCGGCAACGAAAGCCTCGCGGGCGCCTTCAAAGACTTCGCGTTTTACGCCCGCGCCCTGACACCCGACGAGATTGCGGCATTTGCGAAATGAAAGCATTTCAACTTACTGCCCACGGCGTGCCTGGCCACTTCGAGTTGCGCGATCAACCGGATCCCGCTCCGTCTGCCGGCGAAGTTGTGGTGGATATCCACGCGTGCGGCCTCAATCGCCTCGATCTTTGGCTGGAGGAAGGAGCCTTGCCCGTTCCTGCCACCCTGCCCCGCACGACCGGTTGCGAACCGGCAGGCGTGGTGAGCGCGGTGGGGAGCGCCGTCCACGATTGGCGGGCCGGTGACCGTGTCGCGATCCAATCGAATCTATTCTGCGGACAATGCGAATACTGCGCGCGCGGAGAGGAGTCGGTCTGCCTGCGCGGCACGCTCCTCGGCGTGCAACAAGATGGCGGCTTTGCGGAAAAGGTTCTTGTTCCCGCGCGGACACTCGTTCGCGTGCCGGACGCCGTGACCTTCGAGGCCGCGGCGGCGTTGGGTCTCGCCAGCGCCACCGCCATGCATATGCTCACGAATCGCGCGCGGGTCCGCGCCGGGGATTGGGTGCTCGCCATCGGCGGCGCGAGCGGCGTGGGCTCGGCGGCCATCCAGATTGCGCGCGGCCTGGGGGCGCGGGTCATCAGTATCGCCTCAACCGAGCCCAAGCGGGAGCTTGCCCGGCGCCTCGGCGCGGAATTCGTGTTCGACTCGCGCGGCGCCTGGACCACGGAGGTTCGCAAGGTCACCAACAAACGCGGCGTGGACGTTGTGGTGGAGCACGTCGGTGGCGAGGTGCTGGGGCAGGCGTTCGATTGCCTCGCGCGCTGCGGAACAGTGGTCACGTGCGGCGCCACCGCCGGCCGCGATGTGCCGTTGAAACTCTGGCCCTTGTTCGTCAAACAGCACCAACTGATTGGCAGCTATGGCCGCACCCGCGCGGACATCGCCGCCACCCTGGCCTGGGCCGCCGAGGGCCGCCTCAAGCCGGTCATCCACAAAACCTATCCCTTGAACGACGCGAGAACCGCCTTCACCGATTTGCGCGCGGGGAATGTGTTGGGCAAGGCGGTGGTGACAATCTCGTGATTTGGTCCGGCCACCCCTTGATTTCTCACCCGATTGACACGACAGTCATCCTATGACGTTGGACACCATCCGCGATCTTTACGAGGCTCGCCCCTTCCGGCCTTTTTCCCTGCATCTGGCGGATGGCCGGAACATCGCGGTGCAACATCCCGA
>CAZMLP010000674.1:0-2611 GCA_964566745.1 uncultured Verrucomicrobiota bacterium
GTCGCCCCAATTCCCGCGCGCGAGGCCGGGAAAGTGACCGCCATCCGCGTGAAGGTGGGCGACAAACTCTCTGTGGGACAAACCATTTTGTCCTACGAGGGTGGGAACGGCGGCGCCGCTGCCGCCCCCGCCAAGACCGAGGCCAAGCCCGCGCCCGCCGCCAAACCGGCTGCCAAAGCCGCGCGTCCCGCCGCTCCCGCCCCTGAACCTGTGGAAGAAGAGGCCGTCGAGGAAATTGAGGAAGAAGAGACCCCGGACAACGGTTTCCCGCCACAGGCTTCCCCCTCGGTGCGCAAGATGGCCGATGACTTGGGCATCAACCTGCGGAAGATCAAAGGCAGCGAGCATGGGGGCCGCATCGTGCTGGCCGATGTCCGCGCCTACGTGCAGCGGCTGATCCGCCTCGCCGCGCAACCAAAGGCGCCGGCCGGTTCGTCCGCCGCTCCTGCGGCCGCCGCGCCGGAGAAGATTGATTTCGCGCAATGGGGTCCGGTGGTGAAGCGGCCCATGACGCCGCTCCGAAAAGTCATCAGCCGCCGGATGAGCGAGAACTGGAACGCCATCCCGCACGTCACCCAATTTGACGACGTCGATGTCACCGCGCTCAACGACTTGCGCAAGAAGCACGGCGCCGCCTATGAGGCCAAGGGCGGGCGGCTCACGCTGACCCCGCTGATCATCAAGGCGCTCGTGGCCGCGCTTAAGAAACACCCGACCTTCAACTCAAGCCTCGACGAGGCAGCGTCGGAGATCGTCGTGAAGGAGTATTACCACATTGGCATCGCGGTCGATACCGACGCGGGGCTGATGGTGCCCGTCATTCGTGACGCGGACAAAAAGAGCCTGCTCGACCTCTCGAAGGAACTGGAGGAGCTCGCCAAGAAGGCGCGGGACCGCAAGTTGAGCGGGGACGAAATGAAGGGCGGCACCTTCACGATCTCCAACCAGGGCGGCATTGGGGGCGCGCACTTTACGCCCATAGTGAACAAGCCCGAGGTTGCGATTCTGGGGCTGGGCCGGAGCATTCAAAAAGCGGTCGTGGTCGGTGGCAAAGTGGAGGCCCGCCTCATGATGCCGATCGGCATTTCCTACGATCATCGCGTGATCGATGGCGGCACCGCCGCGCGCTTCACGGTGGATTTTGCCCAGGCGTTGACTGCCCTGGGCGAAAATGACGTGAAGCTCTGACCGGCGCGCCGGACCCAATCCATTCGACCCATTTCGAGACTTTTATTGTATGGACCCGATTAAAACCGAGATCGTAGTGCTGGGCGCCGGCCCGGGCGGATATGCCGCGGCCTTTTACGCGGCGGACCTGGGCAAGAAGGTGATTCTCGTCGAGCAGGACAAACGACTCGGCGGCGTCTGCCTGAACCGCGGCTGCATCCCCTCCAAGGCGCTGCTGCATTCCACCAAGCTGATCACCGAGGCGCGCGAGTCCGCGCATCGCGGCATTAGTTTCGCGGAGCCGCAGATTGATCTGGCCAAGCTCCGCGCGTGGAAGGAGTCCGTGATCCAGAAGCTCGCCGGCGGCGTCGCCCAACTGGCGAAGCTCCGAGGCGTCGAGGTGATTTACGGTCGCGGGCATTTTGAGGATTCGCGCACGTTGCGGGTCGAGACGGCCGAGGGCCAGAAGTTTATCAATTACGAGACGGCGATTATCGCGGTCGGCTCGAAATCCGCGATGCCCAAGGCGTTCGATCTGGGCAACCCGCGCGTCATGACCTCGAAGGAGGCCCTGGAGATCGAGGATATTCCCGCGGATTTGCTCGTCGTGGGCGGCGGTTACATCGGCATGGAGCTGGGGACGGTCTATGCCGCGCTCGGCAGCAAAGTCGTCGTGGTCGAGGCGATGGACTCGATCCTGGCGGGCGCCGACCCGGATTTGGCGCGGCCCGTGATGGCCTACGCGCGGAAGGCGTTTCGCGAGGTCCGGCTAAAGGCCAAGGTCGAGAAGATGGCCACCGTTGGCAAGCAGATCAAAGTGAACATGGAGCACGAGGGCCAGAAGAAAGAGGAGCTGTACGACCGCGTGCTGGTCTCCGTCGGCCGCGTGCCGAACGGCGAGGATTTGGGCTTGGAGAACACCAAGATCGAGCGGGACGAGAAGGGCTTCATCAAGGTGAACGAGCACCAGCAGACTGCCGATCCGGCGATCTATGCCATCGGTGACATCGCGGGCGGGATCCTGCTCGCGCACAAGGCCTCGCGCGAGGCGCGCATCGCGGTGGAAACCATCACCGGCGAGCCGGCCTCGAACAAGAACGTCGTCATTCCCGCCGTGGTCTTTACGGACCCGGAGGTCGCCTGGTGCGGTCTCACCGAGTCCGAGGCGAAGGCCAAGGGTATCGAGGTGCAGGTCGCGAAGTTCCCGTGGGGCGCCTCCGGGCGCGCCTTGGCGAACGACCGCGTCGATGGCCTCACCAAATTGATTATCGAGCCCGGCACGGATCGCGTGTTGGGTGTGGGCATGGTCGGTTACGGCGCGGGCGAATTGATCGCCGAAGGCGTGGTGGCGGTCGAGATGGGCGCAACAGCCAAGGACCTGGCGTTGTCGGTCCATCCGCATCCAACCCTCTCCGAGACGATGATGGAGGCCGCCGAGGTTTTC
>CAZMLP010000675.1:0-4163 GCA_964566745.1 uncultured Verrucomicrobiota bacterium
GCCGCGGCGCGTTTCGCCGTGGCAATGATGGTGAAATAGAGCAGCCCACCTGTGGCAAGAAACACAAGCCGGATGGGCCCGCTCAAACATATCAGGACAAACGGCAGCCATATTACCGCCTGGAAGGCGTAGCCTTGCAGATTCTGATTGCGCTGTTCCGGACCGACTCCGGCCCATTTTGCGCGAAGGTTGCGCCCCACGAGCAATCCCAGGAGCGGGGCGGCGAGCAGCGAAATCAGGGCGGGGATGAACATGAGGCGCGACTCTGGCATGGCGTGGCTTCCCGCGAAAGTGGATTCGCGCAGGAAGCTCGGCCGGCTTGTCCTCTCTGCCTTACAAGGGTGGTACGTCGCCTGGTTAAGTGACTTTGTATAGTTGGATTTCATCTGTGTAGCCGACGCCAAGAAATTGCCTGTCGGGAGAGATTGCAACACCGCGCAGATCCCCGACCGAATATTTAATTTCACTTCGCTCCAGCTCTTGAAGGATAACTGGCGGGGTTTTATGGCCGAATCCAAAAATCGGTATCTTGACCCCGTGCAATGGCCCAAAGCCGTCGCACTGTGCGCCATAATACCAAGGCCCAAAGACAAGCGTATCTTTTGCAACCCGACGCCCGTCGGAGAGTTTGAACAGTCCACGACCTGAATGGGAAATCACGACAACGTATTTTGAGGCTGGATCGATCCCGATGCTCGTGACCTCTCTTGCAACCAGCGTTTTGTGTAACTTCCAAGCCATAATGTCTGCCGCTTGCAAGCCCACGTGCGCCTCGAGCCAGCTTCATTCTCCGCGCCTCTGCGTCTCCGCGTTGAGTTCAAACTGTGGGATACTTCCAAGGCGTGCGATAGGGCCGTTGCAGCAACTCGTTTGCCTTTGGATCATTCACGATCTGTTCTTTCGCGCCGTCCCACTCAATGCTCCGGCCGAGGCGCCACGAGACCATGCCCAACAGCGGCATGACGGAGGAACGATGCGCCGCGTCGATGTTCGCCACGGCGGAATGCTTGCCCTCAATGGCTTCCATAAAGTCAGCCCAGAGCAGAGCAATGTTGTGCCCGTCCGGCTCCTGCAACTGTGACTTCTCGTGGACGACGGCCTCCCGGTCGTTGGTTGGGTAAAACGTCCAGCCGTCGCGCCAGCCGATGTGCAGGATGCCTTTCGTGCCGTAGAAATAGATGCCGATGCCGTGCTTCTCCGTGTGGTTCTCCGCGAACTTGCGGTGCTCCCAAACGCAGGTGAAATTCTCGAACTCGAAGGTGGCCACCTGGTGATCCGGCGCGTCGGTGGTTGGCTCCTTGTCGGTCAAAATCGCCGGACCAGCAATGGGCCGGCCGCCGGTGCAGAACACGCGCCTCGGATATTTCTCCTCGCTCCACCAGAGGACTTGGTCCATCCAGTGGACACCCCAATCGCCCATTGTGCCATTGGCGTAATCCAGAAAATTGCGCCAGCCGCCGGGGTGAATCTTGCTGTTGAAGGGCCGCACTGGCGCGGGACCGCACCAAAGGTTCCAATCCATCTTGTCCGGCGGCGCGCTGTTCGCGGAGGGGCGCTCCTTGCCACCGCCGCCGTGCGCAAAGGCGCGCACCATGCCGACCTGGCCAACCGCGCCCGATTTCAGAAATTTCATCCCGCTGACGTGATGCGGTCCGATGCGGCGGTGGAGGCCCACCTGCACCACGCGCCCCGCGCTCAAGGCGGCGTTCCGCATGGCGCGGCTCTCGTTGACGGTGTGGCCGGTCGGTTTCTCGACAAACACGTGCGCGTCGGCCTTCAACGCGTCAATCGTCTGGAGGGAGTGCCAGTGGTCGGGCGTCGCAATGATCACCACCTCCGGCTTCTCTTTCTCCAAGAGCTCCTGGTGATGCGTGTAAGTCTTTGGTGTGTCACCACTCCAGTCGTTGACCTGCTCGGCGGCGATGTCGAGGCCGTTGGCGTCCACGTCGCAGAGGCCCACCACTTTGATCCGCTTCGACGAGACGGCCTCGCGCAGGATGTTCTTGCCCCACCAGCCGCAGCCGATCAGCGCCGCGCGATATTTGGCGGGCGCGTCCTGCCCGAGAATGTAAGGCGCGCCCGCGAGGAAAAGCCCCGAGGCGGCGGCGGTTGTCTTGAGAAAGGCGCGTCGTTGCATGCTATTCGATTATTTCTTCCGCAAGTCCACCGCCACCACGTCACCTTTTTGGTTGCGGCAATACACGATCCCATTCGCCAGCACCGGCACCGTCCAGCACCGGCCGCCCAGCACTTGCGCGCGGGCCGTCGGCTTGAAACCGTCCGGTGAAGCGGGCGCGGTCATCAGTTCCCCGATGGCGCTCAGCGCGATCAATTTTCCATCCGCGATGGTGACCGCCCCGGACCCGAAGCCCGGCTCGGCCCACTTTTCCGCTCCGGTCTCGGCCTCGACGCACTTGAGCGTCGCTTTTTCCGTGGTGTCGCCATCGACGCCGTAGAGAAATTTGCCCCAGAGGACCGCCGGGTTCAGTTGCGTGCGCAACACCTTGCTTTTCCAAACCACCTGCGGATCGGCGCCATCGACCGGCTTGATCAATCCGGCTCCCTTGCCGTAGCCGGAGGAAATGAAAAAGCTGTCGCCCACGGCAATCGGATCGGCGGCGTTCACACCGTATTGCGTGAGCCACTTCATGCGCCAGCGCTCCTTGCCGGTTGCCGGATCAACCGCCACATAACCGAGGCCGTTGCCGAGCAACACCTCCGTCTTGCCGCCGCGCTGGACGGGCAGCGGGGTGGAGTAACCGGCGTCCTTGTTCTCCGAGGCCCAAATCTGCTTGCCGGTCTTCTTGTCCACCGCCATGCCCGAATCGCCAACGTTCAAAAGCAGCATGTTCTCCTGCACCAGCGGCGCGCCGGAGAAACCCCACGTAGGAATCCGGACTTCGCCCTCCTTCTGCAACTGCCGGCTCCAGACCACTTTGCCGTCCTTGGCGCTGAGGCAAAATAGGTCGCCCCACCGGCTCAGCCAATAGACGACTTCACCGTCAATCGTCGCGGTGCCGGTCGTGCCGCCCTCAAAATATTTGTCGCCCAGCTCGGAGGGATAGGTGTGTTTCCACAATTCCTTGCCGGTCAAGGCGTCCAGGCAAAAGACCGTGTCGTTGCCATCGGCATGGCCGACCGTCACCGCCTTGCCGCCGCCCACCACCACCGACGAGAAACCGAGGCCGACACTCGCTTTCCAGGCGATCACCGGCCCCTGGTCCGGCCACGTCGTGAGCCAGTTCTTTTCCTTGGAGATTCCCGTGTGGTCCGGTCCGCGCCATTGTGGCCAATCCTCCCCCTTTACCACCTGCGACAGGCACAGGCAGCCGGCCAAAAGAATTCCAGAGAAGTGGAGTCGCATAACGTGCGCGCAAGCTAACAACTCATCCGTGCCCGCGCACCAGATTTTTGACGCGCGCGACGGGAGGAATTGTTCAAAGGGATTTGATTCTCGCGTACCGGATCACGTCATCATTGTCTCCAGTTGATTCACGCCAGTGCCTTGAATTGGGTTGAATTGCCTGGAATTTCGGGGGTTTTCGGCCGGAGATCTTGGGCCGCGGCCCGCGCCTCGTTGCGCGCGATTTCTTCCGCCGAGGGACGCGGACCATCCACCGGCCGGTTCCCGAAAAGCCTGATGCGAATCTGTTCCAGCTTCCAATTAATGAATTCGCGCCGTTCCGAGTCGCTGGCCGATTCTTTGGCCTGCCGCGCCTTGCGCTCCACGCCCGCTTTCTCCTCGACCAGGCGCAACCGCCGCTCGTTCTGCTCCGCCTTGCGGACCTTGAGCATGTCCGCCGCGAACTCGCGCAACCGTTCCCATTGCTTCTCCTGGTCCAAGGAAGCGAACTTCTGCGCGGCCACCGCATAACGGGCGGTCAGCCAGACCATCAGCTTCTCGCTCAACGGGGTTTGGTCTGATTCTTCCGATTCTTTCCAATCCTTGATTTCCTCGCCGAGGCGCTGGGCCAGTTCCATGGCCTCGCCATGGGCGACCCAGTCGGCATAAGCGCCCTGTCGCCCTTTCAATTACCCACATCTCCTTTGGCCAGAAGGGCGGTTTTCCGCGTTGAACGATTTTTGAAGTTTGTTGGCGCCTTTTCCCGGCGGTTGTGTGAAAAGCTGCGGATGCGAAGCAAAAGCGCGGCAAGCCGGGCCGG
>CAZMLP010000676.1:0-2975 GCA_964566745.1 uncultured Verrucomicrobiota bacterium
AATGCGTCGAGTTGTTCGCGGCGTGTGCAAAGCGGACAGAAATAATCGAGCATTTTGCGGGCGACATCGTTCAACAGGGGAAAACCGTCCTGATTCCAAGTGACGCCGAGAAACGCAAGCGGATCGCGGAATTCCCCCTCACTTGGCTCCCCGATAAACCAAACGTGCGGCGGAAGACCGCTGAAAAAGTTGTGGAACCATTCGCACCATCCAGCCGTTGTTAGATCGTTGGCTGGCAAGCTGTCACCTGCCAGGCAGCACGTCCATTCACCGCCAAACTGGCTGGTGACATACGGGCCGACTCGGCATCTGGTGACGCTGCTGGACATCGTCCGGCCATGAAGCCACTGCAAGGCTTCCGCTGTGCCGGGAAATTTCTTCGCCGCGACTGCACGGCGCCAAAGGATGTCCTTTTTTGGCGGGGCATTCGGATTCAATTCGCAGATGATTTTGACGGGGCTTTGAGAATTCATAAGGGACAGATTTTACTCCGGGCCGGAGTGACCTTTGCGCCGCCGATTTCGCTGGCTCGCCTGTTCGACGACGACTGCCGGACGCGGCGGCAACGCTTGGCCTAGGCTTTCACTAACGGCAATTTCAAGAGTTCGGCCACTGCCAAGCATTCAGTTTTGCTGAACGAGCGAAGCCGCAACAGGCCGACCGCCTCAATGCAGGCGTCGCCAAACTTGTCTTCCAGCAGATAAGGCCAGACCTCTGGAGTGGCCGCGAAATCCACATTTTCGCATGCCCAATTTTCAAACAGGTTGGCCACGCGAAAAATTTGGCGCATGAATTCATCGCCTCCGTGGTACGCCTCGGATATGTCATCGACGGTCGCGGCAAGTTTGCTGGCCTCATAAAGTGACACGGCCGCGCCAAAAATCGCGGCGTCGTCCGGACTGATGTTGTTCGGTCCCGCCTTTTCCGGCGTCAATCCGCGCAAAGCGACATTGGCGGCGGCGCGGCTTGGGAAATCGCGGACATGCATTGGCAGGCTGCCCGCGTGCGTGACGTAAAGTCCCCAAACGTCGGCATCCGCATCGGTGGCGGGCTTGAAATCCTCGCCCTCGACAAGCAAGCCGCGAATTTCAAATTGTGGAACAGTGATGGGTGGCGTGGTTTTTGAGTCTGGATTTTTCATGGCGGTACAAACCAAAACCGCCGGAACGGAACTCCCGCCCGGCGGTTTGCGTTTAGACCGTTGCTTTGAATTGCCGTCAAGCGGCTTTCGTGTCTTCCAGCGCGGTCACATGCAGCAAGGGCGCTTTAGGCGTTCGCGCTGGCATCCATGAACGCGTTCAACTCGCCGGCGTCGGCCGGCGGGCGGTTGTTGGCGGCGTGGAAGTCGTGAATGCCCTCCGCGATTGCCTCAATCTCTTGGGGATTCGCGTCGGGATAGAACGCGGTCGCAAGCCCGCGCCAGTTGGCTTGCGCGTCGTAAGGGGCGGTCTTTTCCGTGACGATGACGGGCGCCTTCGGTTTCCGGGTGTTCTCGAACTCCTCAACCTTGGCCTGGTGGTCGCCCCATTGGTCGCCCATCGCGAGGGTGGCGAAGTAAAATTCGCGCGCCACCTCGTCGGGAAGTTTGGGCATGTTTTTCACGCGCAAAATCAATTCGGACATGGCCAGCAAAACCCCGTGCCCGCCCACCTTGAAATCCGTGTCCAGCCCGCGCTTTAAAATGGCCACGAAATTCGGCGCGTCCAACTCCGGGCCGGTGCCGTCCGTGTTGACGGTTTGCTTGCCGGAAAGGCGGTTGCGGATCTGGCGCAGTTGCTTGGCGCCCGTGTCGGGGCGGATTTTGAGGATGCGAATGACCTCCAGCATGTCGTCGCCGGTGAGCGGTTGCTCCGCCTCGATGACCAGGTCAATTATTTTCGAGGTGATTTCGTGCCAGTCCACGGCGGAATTGTCGTAGTCGCTTTCAGCGAGCATGCCGGACACCACCAGCTTCAAGAACACGCGGGCGCATTGCTGCGAGCGGCCCATCTTGTCCAGCTTGCGGCCGGTTTGCTCCTCGTAATACGCGGCAAACGTGGTGCCTTGCTTGATGTCGCCGGCCGCCACGGAATCCTCGTACACGGTTTTCATCGCGGCGAGCACCTTGCCCATGCATTTGACGGGCGTGCGGGCGGCCTCCTTCTGCGAGGCGACGGTGGCTTTTGTCTTGTCCTCAAGCGCGACTTGCTCCTTGGCCAGGCTGGCAAGGGTTTCCAGTCCCAACTCTTTCAGGGTGGTAAACGACGGTGACTTCTCGACCAGTGCTTTCAGGTCGAATTTTGATGATGACATGTTTCCTTTGCGTTGCGAAGCGGGCGCGACCCGCGCCCGGGGTTTCAACGTGCCGGACGCCCGGACGGGCGTCCCCGCGTGAAAGTCTAAAATGGAATCAAGCTGGACAAAGCGGGCGTGTGCGAGACTCACACTCGTCGATTTCCGCCAGAAAAGTATTCAAATCTTGTCCCGTCATTATCCAAAAATACTCCGAAAACCCGGCGTCAATGACGTCCCCGTATTGCTCCTGCAAATTGGCCAGAAGCGCGTGGGAGTTTTCGAGCTTGTCGATGCGGGTGACTTTGGTTTCCGGGGTGGAAAGGGTTTCCGGTGGAATCTCCGTGTCGGAAGTGATGACGGTGCAAGCGAACCCGGTGTAGTCCGGTTCCCCCAGCGCGTGTTGCACACGGAGGACGTCCCGCGTTGGGACGCAAACGCATCCGGGCTGATTCGAGGAGCATTGATAAGTGAAGCGTTTCATGGATCAATTTTGTGAAAATTTCACTCCGGGCCGGACTGGTCATCCCGCGCCTTCGGGGTGCGACTCATCCGTCAGGAAGAAAGGGCGGGCGGGCCGGATTTAAAGGCCGGTGCCGCCCGCCGGGCGGGTTGTATTCGGGGACGGATGCCGGGCGACGAATTGATGCAAGCAATGACCGCCCGGCGAAATTATATAGCGAGAAACTAACGGCTGATAATGA
>CAZMLP010000677.1:0-6864 GCA_964566745.1 uncultured Verrucomicrobiota bacterium
GGACCGCCCATCGGTTTCTGGGACAAGTCATTCATCACCAGCGCGCGCGGTTTGGCAGGATGGCCGGACTCAACCAGCACCGAATTCCCGGTGAAATAAGCCCATCGCAATCCGCCGATAATTGGAGTGGCGGTCGGCAGGACCAGAAGTTTGCCGTCGGTGTAGAGGTTTGTGGCCTGCAAGCCAAAGCCCTTCATCAAGAGATTGGTGTCCTCAATCTCCACGTTATGATTTTCCTGGTTCTCGGTCAGAATCAAAGCCCCGCCCGCGCGGATGAACCGGTTGAGCAACGCGCGATCCGCCGTCGTGATGTGATGAGGCGCGGGATTGGCCCCAACCGCCTTGTCGCTCGGGTTCGCGATGAGGATCACCTTCACGTCGCGCAACGAGGCCTCCGTGAGCGGATCACTATTGGCGCGCACCTCGAAATCGCCGCCCAACCGCTGCAGCAAATCCTTGAACGTGCCATCCGGCAAATAACGATTTTCCCCGACGGCATTATAGTAGCGGGTGTAAAGAAAGACCGGTTTGGCGCCGTGGTCCGCGGCAAGGACGGGCGGCACTCCCAAAAGAGCGAAAAGACATCCAAGCAAGGCGCATGGAATCAAGGCGCGAAGAGAGGCGTGCATGGCTTTCTCCATAGCCGCTGGTCGGCGGCTTTGGCGAGCCTATTCCATTTTCCCAAACGGCGGGTTGACGCCGGGAGGGCCGGGGCGTATAGGAGGGAGAGAGCACCCAAAGTCGGCGTGAATTCCCGCGGAGTTCCGCTTCGCCCTTTGGTTGTGTTGTCCAAATCGACGTCGAATGGCCTCGGGAAACTGCTGTGGTAACACTATGAAAGCACATAATCCTCCTGTTCAATCCCGGCGCTGGTCACTCGCGGGCTTCACCTTGATCGAGTTGCTCGTGGTGATCGCCATTATCGCGATCCTGGCGGGCATGTTGTTACCTGCCTTGGCGCGCTCGAAGGGCAAGGCGCAGACCATCAAATGTAACAGCAATCACCATCAGATGGCGCTCGGTTATCACATGTACGCGGATGACAACCAGGACAATTATCCAGTGTACGACAATTGGGCCACCTTTGGGGGAAAACAGGCGGTGATGGATCTGCACGGAGGCAAGACCCCGGCGGAAAAACGTCCCTTAAACAAGTATGTTTCGAACTGGGAATCGTTCCATTGCCCGAGTGACAAGGGGGACCCTCTTTGGAAGGCCCAGTTCCCCAAGGGAATCAAGACTTGTTATGACGGATGGGGCAATAGTTACCTTGCGGTTTGGGTGCAAGAGACCATGCGAGTCAAGCATGTGACCGCCGATTCCCTGGCTGTGAAAGGATCGGCTGAGGCCACGCCGATGAAAACCAGCGAGATTGCCCGAAGCCCCTCGAACAAACTTATTCAGGGCGACTGGGTTTGGTGGGGGGATCGTGACAAAAAGGCCCCCGAGGGCCAATGGCACAATTACAAGGGGCAATTCAAATTTAACGTCCTCTACGGCGACGGCCACACCTCGTATTTCCAATTTCCCACGAACATGTCCCAATGGAACTACGGTGCCGCTCCCAAGCCTGATCCCACCTATACCTGGTGGTGACGTGTCAGGTTTAGTTGTTTTGGCCCCCGCCTCGCATTTTGCGGTGCGGGACACTTTGACTCGACCGGGTTTCGCCTGCGCTGATTTGCTCTCGCCGTTGTTGACGGTCGCTGGGAGTTTGTCCCCATCTGCTTGTGTGCGAACAGGTTTTGACTGTTTTTCGACACTCTTTGTCACGCCGCTGTCATAGGGGCGGCATATCGGCTGCTGAATATGTTTTGCGTGTTTGAGTTTTACTATGAACGCAAAACAATATTGGACGGGAGTTGGAGCACGAGTTACGGGACTGGCTTTGCTTTTGGCGGGGGGCGTCTGCGGGCGCGCGGTGCTGTTCTATTCCACGGGAGATCCAGCTTACAACTCCACGGCTCCCTCGGGTTCCCTTGCGGGGAGCGGCTGGCAATACGAGGGCAATTGGAACGGTTTCCTCGGAACCGTCATCGCGCCGAGTTACTTTATCACCGCCAGTCACATCGGCGGCGCGGTGGGGCAGCCGTTTTTATTAAATGGCGTGTCGTACACCACGACCGCTTTTTTTGACGATCCCGTCACGGACCTGCGCATCTGGCGGGTGTGCGGGACGTTTCCAGTTCAGGCGCCGCTTTACACCGCGTCCAACGAGACGGGCAAGGGCGTGGTCGAGATTGGTGTGGGCACTCAACGGGGCGACCCGGTGATTACCTCCGGTTTTTTGGGAGCCGCCAAAACCAACGGCTGGCACTGGGGGACCGCCGATGGGGTTCGGCGCTGGGGTGAAAACACCGTGGCCGATGCTTTCAACGCGGACGTCCTCACCGGCTCAAGCGGGCTGGGCGAGTTGTTGCAAATGAACTTTGACGCCAACGGCGGGGTGAATGAGTGTGATCTTTCGGATGGCGACTCGGGCGGCGGATTGTTCATCAATGACGGTGGAACATGGAAACTCGCGGGCATCAATTACTCCGTCAGCGGGCCTTACAACACCTCCTCGACCGGGGATGGCTTTTATGCCGCCATTTTTGACGAGGGCGGGCTTTACCAGCAATCCGGTTCCATGTGGGTACAAACCCCCGATTTTCCCGGTTCGCAACCCGGCTCCTTCTACGCGACTCGCATCTCTTCTCGCGTCGCGTGGATCAACAGCGTTATCTCCACCCAGCCGGCCTCGACTGATGCGCCAGTGTTGCAATCGGCCGCCAATGTGTCCGGAACCTACGCGGATGAGACGGGCGCGGTTGTGAATCAGAGCGCGAACACCATCACCATTCCGGCCCCCGGAGCGCCTCGTTTTTACCGCCTTCGTTCAGGCTGCGCCCCGTTGCGAATCACACAAACCCGGCTGGAGGGATCGTCCTTGGTGCTCTTTTATCAATAACCGGCTCCCGCTCAAACAGTCCGGGCACAACCTGTGCTGAAATGTTTTGCGTCGCGGAGCGCTCCGGCGGCAAAATCGGGCGTTTTCCTGTCAGCTATGCGTTCAAATTCCAGGCGGGCGGTTGGAAGATTTTGCGGCTTGGCACTGCTAGGCGCCATGACGATTCCGGGCCGCGCGGTTTTGTTTTATTCCACGGCGGATCCCGCCTACAACACCACTCCGCCGACTGGAGCGCTGGCCGATAGCGGTTGGCAATACGAGGGAAGTTGGCGGAATTATTTGGGCACGGCCATCGCCCCCCACTATTTCATTTCCGCCAGCCACATTGGCGGCGCGGTGGGCGAGGTGTTTGTTCTAAACGGCGTCTCCTACACCACCACCGCCCTGTTCGATGACCCTGACACCGATCTGCGGATCTGGCGGGTGTGCGGCGCCTTTCCGGCCTATGCTCCCCTCTACACCGCCTCCAACGAGGTGGGCAAAGGCATTGTGGATGTTGGGACTGGCACCCAGCGGGGCGACCCGGTCACGACGGCGGGGAACAAAAACAACGGCTGGCATTGGGGCAATAATGACGGAGTGCGGCGCTGGGGCGAGAATGTTGTCGCCAAGATCGTTGACTTTTCCACCATCACCTCCGGCCTGGGCCAAATGCTGCAAATGAATTTCGACGCCAACGGGGGCGCCAATGAATGCGACTTGTCCACGGGCGACTCGGGCGGGGGGGTCTTCATCAAGGATGGCCAGGTCTGGAAGCTGGCCGGCATCAATTACGGGATCACCGCCCAATACCGGACCTCCAGCAATGGTGACACCTTTTCCGCGGCGATTTACGACGAGGGAGGGCTTTACCGGGGCGCTGGCTCCACGTTCGCGCTTGTGAGTGATGTCTCCAGCCCGCAGCCGGGCGGTTTCTACGCCACGCGCATCTCCTCGCGGGTCGCGTGGATCAACAGTGTCATATCCGCCCCCGTCCCTCCCGTCTTGGAATCCGCCAGTGATTTAACAGGTCCTTACAGTGATGCCTCCGGGGCATTGACGGACACCAACACGGCCACAATCACCCTTCCCGTTCCCGAGGCGCAAAAGTTCTACCGGCTGCGCTCGGAATGCGCGCCCCCCTTGATCATCCAAATCAATCTCACTGGTTCGGGACTCGTCATTTCCTATCGATAAAGACGGTCGTCTTTCTGGAAAAAGGCGGCCCGCCCAAACGAGGATTGTCAGTTGGAGGTGAGGAACTTCAAAAGTTCAATCTGCTCGCGCCCGTTCAACGAGTCGAGCAGGCCCTCTGGCATCAATGACTTGTCGCTCGTCTCCCGCCTTTTGATGTCGCCTTTGGCGATGACGACCGGATCAGCGGTGGTGCGCAACGTCAGGGAAGTGGGCGTCTCGGCGGAAATGATTCCCGAGAAGACGTCACCACCTTCGGTTTCCACCGTGGTCAATTGAAAATCCGCGCCGATCACCGCGTTCGGATCGATGATGTTCTCCAGGAAATACCGCGCGCCGTTTTTGCCCGCGCCGGTCAGTTCGGGACCGAGCCGCGCCCCTTCCTCCCCCACGCGATGACATTGCGCGCAGATCTTTTGGAAGTGCTGCCGGCCCGCGCCCGAGTCGTATGCCCAGAGCGGGGCCTCGTCGTAAATTTTTCCGAGCTTGGCGATCTGTGCCTGTTTGTCGGCGGGGCTTTGCAAGATCCGGCCCCAGTTTGCGGTGACGCGATTGTCGATGTCCCGATTCTTGAGCTGGGTGAGCTGCCGGACATGATAAGCCGTGAGCTGATCGCGTTTCAGCTTGCCGGTGGCCACGGCGTCCAGGAGCGGCAGGGCGAGCGTCGCGCGGCTGGTGAGAGTGTTCAGCGCGGCGGATTTGTCGGCCGCTGAAAGTTGATCGAAGTGAGCGATCAAGGAATTGGCGACCTCAGGCGCGTCAAACCGCGCCAGCAAGGTGATGACACTCGCGCGGAATTTTGCGTCATCGAGCAAGCGGAGGAATACCGGCAGCGAGGCGCGGTCCTGCGCCCGGCTCAGAACCTCGAACGCGTGCCTGCGCGCCGCGGCATCCGCGCTGGTGTTGCCCAAAGTCTCGCGCAATTGGGGGAAGCGCGAGTCGTCGCCAAAGACGGCCGCGAGGCTCTCGGCGTCGCGTTGGATGCGCGGGTCGGAATTGGCATAGAGGGCGGGGGCGGTTTGTTTCCACGCCGCCGGTTGCGGGACCGCGCCACTGGCGTTCACCGCGAGCCGAATGCCCGCCAATTGCCGTCGCAGCGTGTCGCCGCTCAATTTGTCGAGCGCGGCGATCACCTGGTTCAAGGAGCCGCCCCCGAAGGTTGCCGCGTACCAGTTCACATAGTCCGCCAGCAACGGCAGGCGGGAGCGGCGCGCGGTCGCGAAAGCACGGTCCACCCGCGCGGGCATTCGTTGCGCGAGGCCGTCCCACAAGAGCAGGGGAAGGTTGCGATCCTCCGCGTCCTCGGCGTGCCGCGCCAGGGCGTCAATCAAATCCCAAGCAGTGTTTTCCGGCACGCGCTGCACCGCCGAGGCGAGGTACAATCGCACCAGGGCCGAAGGATCGTCCTTCGCCATCTCCACGAATTGTTTGAGCCGGGCGGAGGAGGGCTTGCGATCCTCGGCCAAAATTTGGATCGCCCACGCGCGCACATATTCATCGGCGTCGGCAAGCGCCTTTTTTGCCAGGGCTTCGGACCATCCGCCCGTCAGGTGCAAAGCCCACAATCCACGCAGCCGCAACGTCGCGTCCTTGTCCTTCGAAAGATCGAGCAGGGCCGTCCGGGCCGCGCCGTCGAGCGAGCGGCTCAACGAGCGCTCTTGCAACAACCGCCGGGCCATGCGCGCGTACCAATCGTTGTGATGAGTTTGGAGTTTTACCAGGGCCGCGTCATCCATGCTGCCGAGATCAACCTTCTTGGGCTGGTAGGTGGACGCGTATTCGATCCGGTAGATGCGCCCGTTTTCGCGGTCCCATTTCTCGGTGTTGGGATTGTGGCAATGCTGCTGGTCGTACCAATCGATCACATAGACAGCGCCGTCAGGCCCGTATTGGAGATCGACGCCCACGAACATCGGGTCGCTGCAAAAAAACTGGTCCTTGCCGGCATGAACAGTGTCAAAACCCGAGCCGAGTCGCAGGTTCATCTGCTGGTTCATCTGATGACCATGCAGGTTCAGCGTGAAGAGGTGGCCCCGATACTCGTCCGGCCAGTTATCCCCGAGATAAATCATCGTCCCGACGTGCGAGTGACCACCGTAAATCGCGTCGCTGCCTGGTTTGCCCGCGCCGCCGGCGCCGTGATCGTAGCGGGCGGAGGCGAGCAGAAAGTTGCGGAATTCCGGGAAGTCGCGTGGCGGCTCGGCAATGATGTAAGGCGCGTAGTTCGCGTTCGCCTGGTTCCAAAACACGCCTCCTTGAATGACATGCGTGGTGCAGCCCCGACCCCAATAGCTGCGGCAATGCGTCATGAAAATCTGCCCGTGCTCGTCATAGTCGAGACCCCATTGGTTGCTGCCCCCTTCGGCAAACACCTCGAACTCATGCCGCACCGGATGGTAGCGCCACACGCTCGAGCGCAACTCCACTCGCTCGCTCTCCCTCGCCCCCGGCTTGCCGATGTGCGCCAGGTTGAAAACTCCCTGGTTGCCATAAAGCCAGCCGTCCGGCCCCCACAGAAAACTATTCAAGCACTCATGGGTGTCCTGATAGCCGAAGCCATCCAGCAACACCTGCGGTGGGCCGTCAGGAATGTCGTCATGATTGCGATCCGGGATATACAACAACTCCGGCGCCGCGCCCACCCATACCCCGCCATGGCCCACCTCGAAACCGGAGACAAGGTTCAACCCCTCGGCGAATACCTTGCGCGTCTCGAATTTGCCGTCGCCGTCGCGATCCTC
>CAZMLP010000678.1:0-3249 GCA_964566745.1 uncultured Verrucomicrobiota bacterium
TCGCCTCGACGGGCGTTCCGCGAAATTGAAACGCGTTTTCCCGCAACGCATTGTCAAGCCGTTTCGCGCGCCTTTGTTGCCCGCCGCGCTTCGATTCCGAGCGGGCATTTACTCCTAACGACTTTTCAAACAGGCTCTTAGATTTCAAGCCATTCAACCCAATTCAAGGCGCCCAAGACTGCCTTTCAACCGCCAGTTTCAGTCCGCAATGCCCTTCTCACGGTACCACCACGCGCAGACGCTTGGGCTGGAGCGTGAGCGTCACCGGCAGATGGCCCGCGAGCTCGCCATCCACATGAAAGGGCGTGCGAGTCTTGGCGTGAAGCGTCACGCGTTTCGCCTGGAAGTGGCGCGCCCCGGCGGCCCGCTCCATCGTTCCGCGCGCCATGCCCCAGGCGCACTCCACCAATGTCCGAGCGGTCACTTTTTCAAAAACGCACACGTCCTGCACGCCGTCATCGCACACCGCGCGCGGCAGAAGCACAAAATTCCCCCCGTAAAAGTGTCCATTGCCCACCACCGCCAGCGATCCCGTCAACTCGTCATGCTCTCCCCGGACTGTGATCTCGGCGGGGTTCTCCCGCCACGCCAGCCAGGCGGCCCAAATGTAGGCCAGCCAGCCCGCCTTCTTCTTGAGATTCCAACTGACCAGTTCCACGGCGCGCGCGTCCAGCCCGGCGCCGGTCATCTGCGCAAAATACCGGATCCGCGCCTCGCCGTCGGCCTCGAACTCGGCGGTTCCCAAATCGACCCGTCTCTCCCTGCCCCCGCGAATGATGTCCCAGGCGGCGGTCAGCTTCATCGGAATGCCCATCTCTTTGGCAAAGACGTTCGCCGTGCCCAACGGCAGAACCGCGAGGCGCGCCCGTTCGAAACCGTCCGGTACATCCCCGAAGCCGTTGACCACCTCGTTCAAGGTTCCATCGCCACCGGCGGCGATGATGGTGGAAAACCCGTCCCGCACCGCGTCAGCCGCCAGGATCCGGGCCGCGCCAGCCGCCCAAGTCGGTTTCATCGCGCATTGCGACGCCACCGCGTTCAAATGATGCAAAAAATGGCGGGCTTTGTTGCCCTTCGCCGTTGGATTAAAGATGACGCAGGTGCGCATGCTTCGAAGCCGGCGGGAGTAAAGCAAACCGCGCCGTCCGGGGCAAACCCGCTTGTTGCCGCCGTTTCCAACGGGCGCGGCTCACGGAGCCAGGCGCGCGCGATAATAGCGGGCGGAAACATCTGGCGCGACCGTGACGTCGCAATTGTAGCCGCCAGACGAGAGGGAGTTGGTCAAAATTGGCAGCCATGTCTGCAAGTTAGCCGAGGACTCCAGCACGAAGACAGAGCCAGTGTCTCCCGTCACGGTGAAATGAAATTTCCCGTCAGCCAAAAACCGCGACGATTCCAGGCGCGGCGCGGCGGCGGCCTCCGTGGCTGTCACCTGCCAGATTACTTTGGCGGCGAGCAAGCCTCGCGGATCGTTGCGCACCAGCGGGGTGGGATCGGTGACGGTTGCCTGAACTGTGTGGATTGTCCCGGCCAGCAGGGCCGGGGGCGTGAAATCGAGGTTGGTCGCGCCGGAAACAGGCGCGTTGTCCACGGACCATTGCACTTGGAGCGAGTGCCGTTGCGGCGCCACCGGCGTAACCCGGAAGCCCAGCATCTGGCCGGGGAAGGCCGTCAGGTTTGTGCTGGCGGGGCTCCACGACTCGACGGGCCGGATGATCCGGTAGTCCGAAAGCACCAACGCCTCGGAGCAAACCTCGCAAAAACCGGTTCCCAACGTGCGCATTTTGCAGTCCAACTTGGGCCGGTACCACCCGGTGAAATGATAATGCGCCCCCTCAAACAACCCGACAGCAAACTCGTATGTGTTCTCGAAATCTTGCGGCGTGGGGATCGGCGTCGCGTCGTCGATCCATGCCGTCCATTTGATAAGGTCACGGTTGGTTTCACGCGTGGTGTTGGGTTCTTCCACATCAGGAAAACCGGGATAGGCATCCCCGTATTCGTCCCCCAAATGGGCAAACGAGTGGCCCAACTCATGAATCATGATTTCCGGCGCGGAGCCGTTAATGGAGGTGACGGGAAAAGTTCCGCCGGAGCCGCCGTAAGCGTCGTCGTTCACGATCAGCGTGGCGATGTCATAATCCGGAGCCAACTCCTGCAACAACTGCGAGACTTTCCCCTCGCCGTGGGAATAGTTGGAGTCGATGTTGTTCGGCGGAATCGTCAGCAGGCGGTCAATACCGTAACTGTCATAAGTGCTGTTAAAATAAGTGTCACGATACTTGCCCTCCCAGGGATGGTCCGCGCCTGGTTCATTGGAGGCCACAAAAATGGCGGAAACATTGAAGAGGTTCTGGTATTCGTTGTACGGGGAGGTCGCGAACAGCTTTCCGAGCACGTTCCGGGCGTCCTCAATGAACCGGCTCGCCTGGTTCGTTGTGTAGCCTTCGGAAAGAAACACAATATGAATTCGATTCGCCGAGGGGCCGTTGGTCACCAATGTTTGAATGGCCGGCTGGCCAAGACAAGCGCCGCTAGTCACCAGAAACCACAAACCGGTCAGGGCAAAACCGCGGCTTCGAAAAACGCTCACGGAGTCTTTCCCCCGTTGGCGGGCAAATCAATCTCGCCGATGAATGTCATCACTTGCGCCTTGGCAACTGAACCGGGCGCCGCAACCGGACGCCGATGAAAGCGAACTTTCCGGCCCGTCGTACGATAGGCCAATCGCACAGTGAATTCCACGTCCGGCGCCTGAATGATCTTCACCTTCATTTGGCCGGGATGATCGGGGTCCTCATATTCCAAACGGCGCGTGGAAGGGTCCTCGGCAGCCCCCTCCTCCAGCACGATCCCGTCACCCGTCACCATCTGAAAACTCAGGTTTCCGCGCGCTATTCCGTCGCGCGGTTTCTTCAAAACACCGGGTCGAACGCTCGACTCGACAAGCGTCACCACGCCATCCTTCAAACGCAGATGCAAAAAGAGAATTCCCTCCTCTGCCGGCGCCGCGCCGGCCATCAGAGCCGCTGCCAAGGCCAGCCAGGCGAAAATCGCGAGCCGCCGGAACCGCCGAAACCTCGGGAAAATCAATCCAATCACAGGCCTCGGAAGATATTCACCGACGCCATGTGTGTCAAACGGTTGGCCGGGCACAAGGCTCGACGGGATCGGTTAAGCGGCGGGCCTTCAACTTCAAGTCTTTGGCCTGGCGGGGCGCGCGCCGAACAACGCCGTGCCGATGCGAAC
>CAZMLP010000679.1:0-1768 GCA_964566745.1 uncultured Verrucomicrobiota bacterium
AAAAACAAGGAAACGTTCGCGGATTCATTCAAGGACATTCCCGAGGGCGTCATGCCGGGCGGTTTCAAAAATGGCACGATGTTTCGCGCCACGGGGTTTCACGTCGTGGAGGAGAAACAAACTTCCGATGAAGAGGCCCGGGTCCGGCTTTTTCTCGAGGGTCAGAACCAGGCCTTGACCCTCCTCATGCGCAAAGTGGACGGGGAGTGGAAATGGGACGGAAATGATTTCAAGTGACCGGCGAGTCACCGGGAGCGATCCCGCTCACTCGTTCTTCCGCACAAACCCGTAATACCGCCCCATCCAGTAGGCGTGCAGGAAGTCGGCCGAGCCGGTCTCCAATTCCCGCCAGAGCTTTAGTTCGGTCCAATTCCCGCCATCGGAACTGCGATAGAATCCGCCCGGGCCGCCCGCCAGGACGCCCCACCGGTTGATAAAAAGCGAATTTGCGCGCGGGATCGTCCAACCCTTCATGCACGGCGCGCCAGTTTTTCCTCCGTCCGTGCTGCGGATCAATTGACCCTGGTCATCGACGCAGAATGACGCTTGATCGTTCAGCTTTTGCCATTGCTGAAAATTCGGCGCGGGGAAGGCCGGCTCGTTTCCCTCGGACGTCGGACGCCAACTAAGTCCGCCGTCGCGCGTCAGGCGGAGACCCTGGTCAGTCTTCGCGTGCAACACGTAGGTTCGGTTGGTGGAGGCGGCAAACGCCAGCACGCGCGCGCCCATCAAGCCAATGCTCACCTCTTGCCATTGCCGTCTGCCATCGCGTGTCTGAAACAATCTTCCGTTGGAGTCGCTGAACCACACCACTTGGGGATCGTCGCAACTGAACTGGAATTGCGTCACCGCCGGTTTCAGCCAGCCATCCAGCTCGTAAGGACTCCCCTTCCACGCGTATTCATTGTCCAGAGGGCGTTGGTTGATTGGAATCACCTTGGCGCTTTGCTTTTCCCGTTTCGAGAAAGGATTCAATTCGATGTCCGCGCGCAACGAATTCATGACCGGCCGCAGGACGCGGTTTACCGGGTAAAGGCGCAGCGTCTCGCGCGCGAGCCGCCACGCCTCGTCACCATGCGGCACGTTGGCGGGCGCAGCCACCATTACCCCGGGCTGGCGCGGCGCGCGGTATTCCGGCAGCAGCGCGAGCGTCATCCAAGTGAAAAGCGGGTTGCCCTCCATCCAGTTCATTTCCCACAAGTCGCCGGTCCAGCGGCGATACTCTGCCAGCAATGCGGGATCGCGCTCGTACCGGATCAAATTGTAGAGGGCCTCGTAGGACTGCCCCTCGCTGCTGTGGTTCACACGCGCCAACCGTTCGAGACTGAATGGCCCGCGGTCGCGCATGCGGTCCGGGTTGTCCTTGAACCGTTTCACCACCCGGTCATAGAACTCGCGATAACCCGCCTTGCCCGTGACGTGATACGCGATCAGCAAATCCGGCAATAGCATCAATGACGAGCGCAGCGAGGGCTGCCAGGGCGCGCCGGTTTGGTTGAACTCGCTCAGGCGCGCGGCGTAACGCTTTTGATAATATTCGTCCCGCGCGGGATCAGGATCGATGCCGATGTGCCCCCACTGCGTCACCTCGCCGGTTACATCGATGATACGACAATGGTTTTCCAGGACGTGCGTCATCAAGCGATCCGTGTCCTCGGCGATTTGCCTCCGTTGGGCCGGGTCCGCTGCGAGGTCATAGTAGATGGCGTAGCCGAAAAGCACGGCATTGAAATTATCCACGCTAACGTCGCCGTACCAGCGATAGTCC
>CAZMLP010000680.1:0-3141 GCA_964566745.1 uncultured Verrucomicrobiota bacterium
CGCCACGCCAGCGGACACTCGGTCATCAACGTGCCCTCGGTGCGCTTTGTGCCCTCTGTGGCTGCCTGTGATGGCATGGCCATTTTCGAGCGATTCAACCCAATTCAAGGATGTCGTTCCACTTTGGGATCTCACACCCCATGATCTCAGAAACCCGTAACCCGTTGCAAATTAAGCCCCGCATTTTCAGATCATGGAAAGCCTTGTCAACTTGACCACCCCTGTCACCTCACCTACGATTTCCACCATCACCCTTGGGCGAAATCATTGATTTGGGCGTTTGTCATTTATGAAACCGCGTGTCTGGTCGTCTCCTGATTCGTCATGCCGCCGCTTCTCGCCGGGCGGTTTTACGCTCATCGAGTTGCTGGTGGTCATCGCCATTATTGCGATTTTGGCGGGCATGCTGCTTCCGGCGCTCGGCAAGGCGAAAGCCAAGGCCACCGCCGCCCATTGCATGGGCAACCTCAAACAGATGCAACTGGCGTGGACGATGTACGCGGATGACAATAACGACTTCATCGCGGGCAATTACTGGTCCGAGCAACAGGCCAAGACGCCGGACAAAGGCAACTGGGTCAGCGGCTGGCTCGATCCCCGCCAGGCGAACAACACGG
The DNA here is from genome assembly GCA_964566745.1 of uncultured Verrucomicrobiota bacterium. Classification (GTDB taxonomy): domain Bacteria; phylum Verrucomicrobiota; class Verrucomicrobiia; order Limisphaerales; family CAZMLP01; genus CAZMLP01. The sequence goes on from CAZMLP010000680.1 coordinate 618, forward strand.
ACAACACGAACATCAACCTCCTGCTCGACCCGCGTTACGGCGCCCTCGGGCCTTACTCGAAGGCGGCCCCGGTTTACAAGTGCATTGCCAGCCGCGTCTCGGCCAAGGAGGGGACCCTCATGTATCCAGTGGTACGGACGGTTTCCATGAGCGTCTGGATGGGCTACCGCAACCTGCCGTGGAACGACGGTTATTATTCTTTCCACAAGAAGGGCGACATTAACGCCATCAGCCCGAGCCTGGCCATCGTGTTCGTGGACGAGCGGGATGACAGTATTGATGACGGCGAGTTCGCCATCGACATGGGCGCCAACTCGATTCCCAATGTGCCGGCCGGCTACCACGGTGGTTCGGGCGGCGTGACGTTTGCGGACGGCCACGCGGAGATCCATCGCTGGCGCTCGCCGGAGGTCCTGCGCACCCAGCAAAAGGGCGCCCAAACCAAGAAATGGGAGTTCATGAGCGTGGCCGCGACCAACCCCGACCTGGTCTGGCTCCGGGAGCACGGGACCGCGAAGAGCAAGTAGGGGACGGCTTAACAGGGGGAAACAGGGATAACGAAGGGAAAATAATAAATCTGTTCTCCTCCATTTCCCCTGTGATCTCCTGTTAAAAATTTGCCTCATGAAACACGTCCGAATTCTTTGTGCTCTCACGATCGCGGTCGCCGCTTTCACCGCCGCCGCCGAGAACTGGCCGGGCTTTCGCGGGCCGACGCGCCAGGGCATTTCCACCGAGACCGGCCTGCCGCTTTCTTGGAGCGCCACCTCGAATGTTGTCTGGAAAACGGAGATCCCGGGCGACAGTTGGTCCTCGCCCATCGTGTGGGGCGACCGCGTTTTCCTCACCACCGCCACGGACAACGGCGCCACTTGCCGGGTGCTGGCGGTTGACCGCGACACGGGCAAAGTGCTGTGGAACCAGGAGGTCTTCACCCAAGTCCTCCGCCGCAAGGAGGGGCGCAACACCTTCGCCACCGCCACGCCCGTCACGGATGGGAAGCTCGTGTACACGGTTTTCAGCGACGGCAGTTTCGCCGCGCTTGATTTCCAGGGCGGGATCGTCTGGACCAATCGCGACTTCAAATTCTATGGCAAGCACGGCCTCGGCACCTCGCCGGTTCTGCACGACGATTTGCTCATCATGTCCCGCGATGGCAGCAGTGACGGGCCGGACATGAAGATCGGCTGGCAGATTCCCTGGGACCAGGCCTACCTCGTCGCGCTCGATAAAAACACCGGCAAAATGCGCTGGCAGACCAGGCGCGGCATGTCGCGCATCAGCCACACCGTGCCGGTGGTTTGGCGCGCGCCCAACGGCCAGGAGCAGATCATCAGCAACGGCGGCGACGTGGTGCAGGGCTTTGACGCGAAGACCGGCAAGTTGATCTGGACCTCCGAAAGCAAAGGCGAGAGCCCGGTGCCGTCGCCTGTGCTGGGCTACGACATTGTTTTCACCGCGTGCGGTTGGGGTGGGCGGGAGTCAATCAAGGCGTTCAAACTCGGCGGCGAGGGCGACCTCAAGGAAAGCAACATGGTGTGGGAGCAACGCAAGGGCATGTCTCACATCCCCTCGTATCTCTACGTGAAGCCATATCTCTTCACGATCAAGGAGGACGGCGTGGCCATGTGCCTGAGGGAGGAGACCGGCGAGATCGTGTGGCAGGAGCGCGTGGGCGGGAACTTCTCCGCGTCCCCGTTCAGCGCCGAGGGCCGAATCTATTTCACGTCGGACGAGGGCGAGACGACGATCATCGAGGCCTCTCCCGAGTACAAAGTGCTGGCGAAAAACGCGCTCGGAGAGAAGGTCCAGTCTTCCCTGGCGGTGTCGGACAAAAGCCTGTTTATCCGCACCGAGCGCAACCTCTATCGCGTCGCGGATTTAGCGCGTCGCAAGTAATCGGTCCTAGCTTTGCGGCACGGGCGGCCGGGAGGAGGCCGGCAGGCGTTGCCCGGCGGGTATGGCGAGGGTCCGCGCGGGAGTGGCAGGCGCGACTTGGGACGGGGGCGGCTCGCCCGCAAGTTGAATTCGCCATACCTTCAAAGGCGCGTCGAACCCGCGAAAGCGCAGCTCCAACGGCTCGGCGGTGCGTTGCCCGGCGGCGAGAAACCGTTGCGCGTCCGGCGTCTCGTGGAGTTCGTTGGAGATCACAACGTCGTTTCCCTGCGAGCAATCCACCATGCGCGCGGCCAGGTTCACGGTGGTGCCGAAAAAATCCAGGCGGTCGTTGGCGTTCACCGCCAGGCAGGGGCCGATGTGCAAGCCGGTCTTGAGTGTCAACCGCGGGCCGGCCGCGGCCTCGGAGGCTTGGGGCAGCCGCTCGTGCATCTGCTTCACCGCCGCCAGCGCCTCGTCCACGCGGGAGAACCCGGCCATGATGGCGTCGCCAATCGTCTTGACGATCGCCCCCCGGTGTTCGCGCACCACATCCATCAACACTTGGAAATGGTTCCGGACGAGGTTGTAGGCGGGCGCGTCGCCGATGCCATTGTACATCGCGGTCGAGCCGCGCAGGTCGGTGAAC
>CAZMLP010000681.1:0-3028 GCA_964566745.1 uncultured Verrucomicrobiota bacterium
GCTTTTTGAAGAAGAGCCGTATTTTTAAATGCGTATCCTAAGTCTTTTTCAAGACTTTTCATTAATGAATACCCTTAAAGATACGTGAGTAGTGAGCTGACAACGGCCACCTCCAAATCTCCCAGAGCGCAATATGGCCACCCAGCTTTTGCCTTGCTGGTCGCGTGTTTCTGCCGATAACGTGACCAGCAAGTGCGCGCGGCCAAGGGAACGATTCCGGTCGTTCCTTCGGGGTTCTTGCGGCACGGAATTCATCCAATTTGCCGTCCTGTGTGGATCGTACTAAAACGTCTTTCGCTTGGCCTCGGCTTGATTGCCGCCGCCGCCGCTGTCCTTTTAATCTCTGATCGCAAGTCCCGTATCTCCGCCCGCGCGGCGGCCTCCGCTGGCTCCGCCACAACCGCCTCCGCGTCCGCGATTAACCGCATGACGCGTCTCGCGGTGGTCCAGCACGCCTCCCAACCCGTCTTGACCGACGGGGTGAAGGGGATGTTGGACGCCTTGGAGGAGCGTGGCTACTCGAACGGCAAGAACCTCACCATCAGCAAATTCAACGCGGAGGGTGACTTGCCGACCGCGAACAGTATCGCCAAGAACGTCAGCGGCGGGGATTTCGACATGATCCTCACGGTGAGCACGCTTTCGTTGCAAACGGTGGCGAACGCCAACAAGGCGGGCAAGGCGATGCATGTATTCGCGCTTTGCACCGATCCTTATGGCGCGGGAATCGGCATCAACCCGACCAACCATTTGGATCATCCCAAGCACCTGGCCGGCTACGCCACCATGCAACCGGTGGCGGAAAGCTTGAAGCTTGCCCGGAGGATGCGGCCGGAGCTGAAGAAAGTGGGCGTGATTTGGAATCCCGCCGAGGGCAACTCCCAGGCGCAGCTAAAAATTGCGCGCAAGGTGTGCCAGGAAATGGGAATCGAACTGCTGGAGGCCACGGTGGAAACCTCCTCGGGAGTATTCGAGGCGGTCAGCGCGGTGATTTCACGCGGAGTTGAGGCCATTTGGGGCGGCGGAGATGTGACAGTGATGACGGCCATTGACTCCGTTTTGTCCGCGGCCAGGAAGGCGGGGATTCCCGTTTTCACGGTGATTCCGCCGCAGTCCCTGAAGGGCGCGCTTTTCGATTTGGGCGCCAATTATTACCAAGTCGGCCATTTGGCGGGCGACTTGGCGGCGGACGTTTTGAACGGCAAAGACCCCGCGACCGTTTCGATTGACAATGTGGTGCCCGAGTTGTTGATCGTGAACAAACTCGCGGTGCGAGGATTGAGGGAGAAGTGGGAGATTCCGGCGGATATTCTGGCCAAGGCGGACGTGGTGATCGACGAGACGGGCAGGCACACGAACTCGACCGTCAAGGCCACGGCCAAAGCGCCTTCGCCCTCCCCGGCGCCGGCGGCATCCAACGCGCCTCTGGCACGGAAGCAAAAGATTTATCTGATCGGATACGTGCAGGTGCTCGACGTGGAGGAGGCGGAGCAGGGGATCCGGGAAGGGTTGGTCAAGACGGGGTTGGTCGAGGGGCGCGATTACGAAATTCAACGACGCAACGCCCAAGGCGACATGCCCACGCTGACCGGTCTCATTGACGCCGCTGTGACTGACCAGGCGGACCTGATTATCACGCTCTCAACGCCGACACTGCAAGCGGCGATGCGCCGGGCGGGAAAAGTTCCGGTCGTCTTCACTTACTGCGCGAGCGCGATTGCGGCTGGCGCGGGCAAATCGGACACGGATCATTTGCCCAATATCACCGGTGTGGTAACCGCTGGCGCTTATGACGATCTCGCGAAGGTGGTGCTGGAGGTGCTGCCGAAGGCGCGGCGGCTGGGCACATTGTTCGCGCCCTCGGAAGTGAACATGGTTTATCACAAGGACCGGGTGGCCGAGGCTGTCGGAAAGATCGGCATGGAACTGATCGGCATGCCGGCCGAGACGAGCGTGGAGGTGGGCGACGCCGCGACGGCTCTTTGCCACAAGGACATTGACGCGATTTGCCAAATTCCCGGCAACCTCACCGCTGTGGCATTTCCCAGCATCGCGAAGGCGGCGCAAACGGCTCGAATCCCGCTATTCGCCTCGCAATTGACCCAGGCCCACGCGGGCGCGGCGGTGGTCGTGGCGCGCGAGCATCATGACGCGGGCGTGGAGGCCGCGAAGATCGCGGCGCGGGTGCTGCGCGGCGAGAAGCCCGCGAGCATCCCGTTCCAAAACTTTGCCGGCACCAAGATCATTCTGAACCGGACGGCCATCCGGCAATTCGGCCTGACCATCCCGCCAGCGCTGGAGAAGCGGGCGGCGCTGATTATCGGGAATTAAGGCCGGCTGGGCGCGAGCCGATGTCTGGCACATGAATATTCTCAAACCATGACGGTTCTGCCAAACCGCAACCCGGCCAGTTCCCGAACTTGCTTTTGACCCCAAATTCCGTCTTAAAATCGCGCGTTCGCAGCCATCATGGAAATCACGAAACAGCCCGCGGGCGAAAAACTTTTGGTCCACATCACGGGCCGGCTTGACGCATACTGGTCCGATCATTTGACGAAGGCATTGGGGGAATCGGTTCGCGAGGGGTTTCACCAGCTCCAACTTGATTTGTCGCGGGTGGATTATTTGAGTTCCGCCGGCATTCGAGTCCTCATCCAATACTACAAGCAGTTGAAGTCCATTGGCGGCGCGTTGACCGTGGTCAATCCCTCCGAGTCGGTGATGGGCATTCTGGACATGGCCGGCCTCAGCGCGATGCTGAAGGTGACCGCCGCGGCGCCCGCGCCCGCCAAAGCCGCCGCGCCGGAGCGGATGGAGACCGAGACGGCGATTTACCATGTTCATGACCAGGCCCCCGGCGCGACGTTGACGCTGAAGCTTCATGGCGATCCCCTGAAGCTGGCGGACACGAGTTTTACGGCGGCGGATTGCCGCAACCTCCTGTTTCCAGATGGAACTTTTGGCCTGGGCCTCGGGGCGTTCGGCTCGGATTTCGAGGATTGCAAGGAACGCTTCGGCGAGTTTCTGG
>CAZMLP010000682.1:0-3467 GCA_964566745.1 uncultured Verrucomicrobiota bacterium
CAGTAATGGGGATTCTTGCGCAGGCGAATTTTGTCATTGAGCCGCCACGCCTCCAATTGATAAGCGCCGCTCGCCGGCACGGGAAGGGTCATCGGCCAGCGGTCGCCATAACGCTCAATAGCCTGCCGGGGCACGACGGCCAGCGCGTAGTAGGCGCACAATTCGAGAAAGAATGGCGTGGGATTTACCAGTTCAACCCGCACGGTGCGCGCGTCTTGCGCGTGAACACCGATCTGCTCCGGGTCCGTGATCTTGGCGTTGGCGAATTCCTCGCCGTTTTTGACATAAAAGAGCGGCCCGGCATAGTCCGCGCCGGTTTTGGGATCGAGCATGCGCCTCCAAGAATAGACGACATCGCTCGCGGTAATGGGCTCGCCCGTGGACCAGGCGGCGTTCGCGCGCAGGTGGAACGTGTAAACCCGCCCATCCGGGGAGAGTTCCCAGCGTTCCGCCAAGCCGGGCAGGGGAGCGCCGTTGGTGGGATTGTAGCGGGTCAATCCCTCAAACAACGCCATCGCCACCCGGCCATCCGCCTCGCCGGAGATGGCCGCGGGATCAAGGGATTCCGGCTCCTTACCGTTGATGATGACCAAATCCGCGCGATGCCCGCCGCGACCGCAACCCGAAACGAGGAGGACCAGAAGCAGCCCGCACCAAAGCGCGAACGCGTTCGGTGGGCTGGCGTGAAAAGCAAGGCGGCGCTCCCGTGACTTGGACGAGAGCGCCGCCGCGTTCATCAGAAATAAATTACTTGGCTGGCGGGGTCGCGGGGACCGGGGCCGGAGTATTGGCGGCTGCTGGCGCGTTGCTCGGGGCCATGGTGGTTTTCAGCAAACTGGTTGTGGCGGTCGAGGCGGTCGCCGGGGCTTGCGGAGAGATCGCCACCGGCGCGGCGGCTTTCTGCCTCAGCGCGGCATCGAGCGATTTCGTGCTGGAACCGGCTTTGTGCGCGTGCAACACGGAGAGCACCAAGGACAACGCCAGAAAAGTGGTCGCCGAGTATTTCGTCATTTTGGTGAGCACGTTCCCGGAGCCGGCGCCGAACAGGGCGTCCGTCGCGCCGCCACCGAATGCCTGGCCGATGCCCGCCTCTTTCTTGGGCAATTGCACCAAGATCAACAGTATCAAAAACAGGCAGACAGCCACCAATGCAAACGTCAGGAAACCAATCAATAGACCCATAAACCAGTATAGATTAAATCGAGTTTTTTACAATGTCCGAAAAACTTCTCGCCTCAAGCGAGGCTCCGCCCACCAGGGCTCCGTCCACATCCGGCTGGCCCATCAACTCCCGCGCGTTCGCCGGTTTCACGCTCCCGCCATATTGGATTCGCACGCGGCGCGCCACCGTTTCGTCAAAGATTTGCGCCAGAGTGCGGCGAATGAAGGCATGCACCTCCTGCGCTTGGGCTGAGGTGGCGGTCTTCCCGGTGCCAATGGCCCACACTGGCTCGTACGCGATAATGGTTTCCTCCATCTGCGCCTTGCTCAAGCCAGACAGGCTGCCGCGAACTTGCGTGCCGACCACCTTTTCCGTGTCGCCCGCCTCGCGCTCGGCCAGGGTCTCGCCCACGCAAACAATCGGCTTCAGCGAGCCCGCGTGCGCCGCCAGCGCCTTGGCCGCCACCAGCGCGTCAGATTCCTTCTGAAACTGCCGGCGCTCGGAGTGACCGAGAATCACATACCGGACGGAGAACTCTTTCAGCATGCCGGCGGAAATCTCGCCGGTGTAGGCGCCGGAGCCATGCTCGCTCATGTTTTGCGCCCCGAGGCGGAGATTCGACTCGAGAATCGCCCGGGAAACCTCGCTCAACGCGGTGAACGGGGGGCAAACCACGATATCGACTTCTTTCACCTGGCCCAAGTCGCGGCGCAGGTCGTTGACCAGAGCCAGCGCCTCGGCCGCCGTCTTGTTCATCTTCCAGTTGCCCGCGATGATCAGCTTGCGGTCTTTGTCCATGGGTTACAAAAATTACAGATTAAGAGTTCCGTCAAAAATCACTTGTTCCCGAGCGCGGCCACGCCTGGAAGGGCTTTGCCCTCCAGGAACTCAAGGCTGGCGCCGCCGCCGGTGCTCATGAATGTCACCTTGTCCCCCAGCCCCGCCATGTTCAGCGCCTTCACGCTGTCGCCGCCGCCAATGATGCTTTTCGCGCCGTTTTTCTGGGTTGCCTCCACCACCGCGCGCGCCACGGCGTTCGTGCCCTCGGCGAACCGGCTGTCCTCGAACATGCCCATCGGGCCGTTCCACAAAATGGTCTTCGCCGACCGGATGACTTCGCCATAGACCTTCGCGGTCTCGGGGCCGATGTCGAACCCCTCGGCATCCGCCGGGATGTCGAGCGAGCTGTTCAGCCGCGCGTTCTGCAATTCGAACACCGGCTTGCCCTTTTTGTTCAATTTTCCGGTGTCCACCGGCGTGGCAATTTGATTGTCCTTGGGCAGAAGGAACCTTACGCCGCGTTCGGCAGCCTTCGCCAGCGCCCGTACCGCGGTGTGAACCGCGTCCGGCTCGATCAACGACTTGCCGGTGGAGTAACCCAGCGCCAGACGGAAGGTGTACGCCATCGCGCCACCAATCAAGATCGTGTCCGCTTTCTCCAGCAGGCGGTCGATCACCAAAATCTTGTCCGACACTTTCGCGCCGCCAAGGATCACCACAAACGGGCGTGGCGGATTCTCCAACTCGTCGCCGAGGAACTTCAACTCCCGCTCCATCAACAAGCCGCCCGCGCAAGGACCGCCCCGGCCGGCCACGACCCGGGCGACACCCTCCGTCGAGGCATGCGCGCGATGGGCCGCCCCGAAAGCGTCGTTCACATAAACGTCCGCAACCGCGGCGAGCTTCGCGGCGAAGGCGGGATCATTGGCCTCCTCCTCGTTGTAGTAACGGACGTTCTCGAGCAGCAACACGTCGCCGTTCTTCAGGGCGCCAACCGTTTGCGTGACTTTTTCACCGATGCAGTCGTCCACGAAAGCAACCGGGCGATGCAGCATGTCCGCAAGCTTGGCTGCCACCGGGCGCAGGGACATGGACGGTTCGCGCTGGCCCTTGGGACGGCCCAAGTGCGCGGCGAGGATGATTTTCGCACCCCGGTTAATCAATAACTCGAGGGTGGGCAGTGTCTCTTGAATGCGGGTGATGTCGTTGATCACCATTTGGCCATCTTTTTCGGCCATCGGCACGTTATAATCCACGCGCATGAAGACGCGCTTGCCGGTCACATCCAGGTCGTTGACAGTCAGTTTAGCCATAGCAAAACGGGGCGAAAGCATAGCGAACAGGCCGGGCGAGTCAAAACCTATTAGGGACCGGTAAAATTTACCGAGTTGCCTCAAGAAAAAGGATACCGGGAGAGGAGTTGAGCCATTAGGCTGAACCATTCGTTGACTCATATTCATGGATACCGGGAAAGGCACCATGAGTTTGGCGGGCAAGCGGGAGTATTTGAAACGGATTTACGGTC
>CAZMLP010000683.1:0-7656 GCA_964566745.1 uncultured Verrucomicrobiota bacterium
TGCTTATGCCGGCTCGCCGCCGCCTCATAATCATGACGGGAAAGCGTGACTTCCGCCGCCGCTTGCGCCTCGGCCTTTTGCAAGTTCAACTCGGCTTGGCGGCGCGCCGCCTCCACCGCGTTGATGGCTCCCCGGTTCCGGTTCCAGACCGGCAGCGGGAACGACAGGCCGAAGCCCACAGTGTTCGGCTGGTCGGGAGGCTCCCGCTCGTATTGAACGAGGACGGTCGGGTCGGGCACGCGCTGGGCACGGGCCAGTTTCAGGTCCGACTCGAGCTTTCGCAAATCTGCGCGTGCGGCGAGGACGTCCGGCCGCCCCCCGACAATGGCCCCCGCCGGAGTGGACTCGACACCCGCCCCCTTCTCGGCGAGGCCGGTCAATTGCTCCGCCGGGGCGATGCGCCCTTGCGGCTCTTTTTCGCCGAGCAAGATCTCCAGTTGAATGCGCGCGCCACGGGCGTCCGCCTCGGCCCGCTGGGCGTCCAGCGCGAGCCGGTCCGCGGCGATTTGAATCTGGTCCCGGTCGGCCTGCGAGATGTCCCCCGCCTTCAGGCGGTCGCCCGCGATTTGCGCCTCGCGTTGCAGCGAGGCGGAGGAGTCGTGGAGCACACGCGCGTTCTCATCAGCCAGCAGCACCGCGATGTAAGCCTTCGTCACCCCGAGGTTCAGCAACCGTCGCGCGTCTGCCAGGCGGGCACGCGCGCCATCAATGCCCGCGCGGGCGCTGGACTGGCGCGCGGAGCGCTTGCCGCCGATCTCCAGCAACTGGCTCACGGCGGCAATCGTGTCGTAACTGCGATTGAAAAAGCTGTTGCCCACGGACGTGCCGGCCGGATGGCCATCCGCCTGGATTTTTCCCACGAGGACGGACAAATTCGGGTTGGGAAACTCCCCGGCGACGAGCCGCTGCGCGGTCGCGATGTCCACATCCGCCTTGACCGCGAGCAAATCCCAGTTCCGCTCGAACGCGAGCTTCTTCGCCTCGCCGAGGCTCAAGGTCCGCATCGTCTCGGGCGGCTCCGCCGCTCCCGCCCCCGCGCCAAGCAAGAGTCCGGCGACCATTCCGACACTCCATCTCCGCCACTCGAATCCCTGCCTGAATAACTCCATGTTACGTCGTGACCTGATTTGAATTGTGTGGTCCGCGCCTCCGGGCCAGCCTGCTCAATCCGCCCCGGCATGTGCCCCGCTCCGCTGCGCCGGTTCATTTTTCCAATCACAATTCATGGCTCGATTTTTCCCGCCGCCCCCTCTCCGGGTTATGGCGCGAGTCTTGCATTAGCGATGATCGTGCCAAGCGCGCCCGACAACCGATCCAATTGTTTTTCAATGAGTTGCGAGTCACGCGAGGTTCCGCAAACCAGGTCCGGCTGGAAGCAAGATTGCTGCGATGGGAAAGTTAGTTGCCATGCCCGGCGGAAACCACGGACGCCGGAAATCTTGTTTGGCGACCCCGGGCTAATGGTTCGACATTTGGCCGGGACGATTGAAAATAGTACTGGTGATCGGCAACTCGCGCGGAATTGAGATGAACGACCAACTCAAATGGCGCCTGACCTTTTTCGGTCTGGCGATCTCCATTGTCGCCATCCTCATTGCCTGGACTGGCTACCGCACCTGGCGCGAGGCCGAGGCGTTGAATGACCAGCTCGGCCGAGTGCAACCCGACAGCTTCACCCTTGCCTCGGAGTTTCAAGCCAGTCTCGCCTCGCTGCATATCAATCTGGTCTCCTACCGGTGGAGCCGGAATTCCGGCGACTGGGAGAAATTTGGCCGGTCACAGGCGGATCTGGACAAGTGGATTGACGAGCAAAAAAACAAACTGGGCACGACCGGGACAATCGCCGAAAAGAGTGTTTTGAAGCGGATCGACTCGGCTTACGACGATTATTTCCTGACGGCCAAACGACTTCATGCGGAGATTGAGCGGGGCGCCCGTGACTCGGAGCTGGCCACGTCCGGCGCCGCGACGGAGAAGGAGTTTGCCACCCTCGGCAAACTGGACCGGGACCTCCTCCTTGCCCATCAAGAGGCGCTGGGAATTTTTCAACTGTCCACGCGCGCCTCGGCCAATCTCCTCCTCAAGCTGCTGTTTGGCGCCTTGCTGGCGTTGCTCGCGCTCGTCTGCTGGCTGGCCGTGGTGGTCTATCGCGAGATGATTCATCCGTTGCGGGTCCAGTTGATTGAGAGCAAGGCGCTGTTGGAGCGGCACGAGAAACTCGCCTCGCTCGGCATTCTTGCCGCGGGTGTGGCGCACGAGATCCGCAACCCGCTCACCGCCATCAAGGCGCGCCTGTTCACCCAGCAAAAAGCGCTGACACCCGGCAGCCCCGCCGCGAAGGACGCCGAAATTATCAGCAGCGAGATCAATCGCCTTGAACGGATTGTCCGGGACTTTCTCACCTTCGCGCGGCCCTCGGAGCCGAAGTTGGCGTCGATCTCGGTCCGGCGCTTGCTCGCCGAAATCCAGGACTTGCTCGCGGGGGAAATGGCCAGGTCCGGCATTCAGTTGCAACTCCAGCCCGGCGAGGACTACTTTGTGGTGGCCGACCACGCGCAGATCAAACAGGTGCTGATCAACCTCATTCAAAACGCCGCCGAGAGCATTGACCGCTCCGGCTCAGTCACCCTTGGCGCCAAACCCGCCACCGGCCGGCTGGGTCCCGGGGCGCGCCGCATGGTGGCGCTGGAGGTGGTGGACACCGGCAAGGGCATTCCGCCCGAGGTGCAGCCGCGGCTGTTCGACCCTTTTTTCACCACCAAGGAGTCCGGCACCGGCCTTGGTCTCTCCATTGCCGCGCGCATCGTCGAGAAGCACGGCGGCTCGGTGGAGTTTCAAACCTCGCCCGGCCGGGGCACCGCCTTTGGCGTGCTATTGCCGCAAGCCTTTCCCGCATGAACCATCCTAACCGTGTCCTGCTTGTCGAGGATGACGCCGCGCTCGCCGAGGGCCTCGTCGCCGTCTTGAGCGCCGAGGGCTATGACGTGACGCTCGCCCAACGCGGGGACGAGGGGGTCCGCCTGGCCCAATCCCGGTCGTTTGCCGCCGTGCTTACGGATCTGCGCCTGCCCGGCCTTGACGGCCTGGAACTTGTCCGCCAGTTGCACACCAGCGCCCCGCGCCTCCCGATTCTATTAATGACCGCGCACGGCAGCACCGAGAGCGCCATCGAGGCCACCAAGCTGGGCGCTTATGACTACCTGCAAAAGCCGTTCGAGATGCCGGAGCTGATCACTCTCATTGGCCGGGCGGTCGAGGCGGGACGCCTGATGAGCGAGCCGATTGAACTGGCTGAATTGCCGGTTGGCAAAGTGGCGCTGGTCGGGCGCGGACGGGCCATTCAAAGTGTCTTCAAGGAAATTGGGCGCGTGGCCGCCAAGCCGGTCACGGTGTTAATTCGTGGCGAGACCGGCACCGGCAAGGAATTGGTGGCGCGGGCGATTTACCAGCACAGCGAGCGCGCGAGCATGCCATTTGTGGCGATCAATTGCGCGGCGATACCCGAGAACCTGCTGGAAAGCGAGTTGTTTGGCCACGAGCGCGGCGCCTTCACCGGCGCGGACAACCGGCGCATCGGGCGCTTCGAGCAGGCCCATGGCGGCACCCTGTTTCTCGACGAGATCGGCGACCTCAGCTCCAACACCCAGGTGAAGTTGCTGCGCGTGTTGCAAGAGAAATGCATCCAGCGCGTGGGCGGTCGCGAGACCATCAGCGTCGATGTGCGCGTCATCGCCGCGACTCATCGCGACTTGGAGGCCATGATGCAGGCGCGCCAGTTTCGCGAGGACTTGTATTATCGCCTGAGCGTGGTGGTCATCAAACTGCCACCCTTGCGCGAGCGTCGCGAGGACATTCCCGTGCTCGTCCGCCACTTTCTGGGCCGTTTTGCCGCCGAGTTGGAGATGGCGCCTCCGGCGATCACCAATGACGCGCTGGATCTGCTCCAGTCCCAGCCGTGGCCGGGCAACATCCGTGAACTGGAAAACACCACGCGCCGGCTGCTCTTTGCGTGCCGGGGCCTGGCCATCAACGGCGAGCTTGTGCAGGCCGCGCTTGCTGCCACGCCCGCCGCCGCCAACCTCCCGGGTCGTTCGCTGGCCGCGATGGCCGCCGATTTGCTGGTTGAGGCCAAGCAGGGCCGGATTGACGACGCGCACGCCCGCCTGCTGGGCGAGGCCGAGCGTGAATTGATTACCCAGGCCATCGCGCTCGCGGACGGGAATCAAGCCAAGGCGTCTCGTTGGCTGGGAATCTCACGCATCACCCTGCGCGAAAAGTTGCGGCAGTTTGGCCTCCATCCGGCGGACGCGAAGGATCAGGGGGAATAAGCGGCCCAAGTTGGTCAATTCCAAAAGGCGATTCCGAGCGGATCTAATTTTTGCATTTCCGCGGTTGAGAGACGTTTCTATGCTTTCTGGTCCTCCAACTTCCTGATGGCGGCGCGCAATCGCAACTCGATGTCCTCCATGCGCCGCGGATTAATGATCTTCAGATCATCCGCCTCCGTCACATAAAAGCTGTCAATGGCCGCGCCCTTTTCCGTGGAGATCTTCGCCACGCCGATGTCCACCTCGAGCGCCGCCAGCTCCTTCGAGATGGCGTAGAGCAGGCCGACGCGGTCCTGGGTCTCCACGTCGATAATGGTGCGCAGCTCCGAGGTCTCGTTGTCGTAGCGGATGGCGGTTGGCAACCGTTCCCCTTCCAGCGGCTGATACGCCGAGTAGTTGTTTTTGCGCTTCGCCAGCAACGCGTCGAGGTCGATCTCCTTCACCAGCACATCTTGCAACACGCGCTCAAATTTCTCGCGGCCTTCCCGGCCGACCATCTCGCCGGTCACCGCGTCCGCGACGTAAAACGTGTCGAGGATAATGCCGTCATTGCGGCTGAAAATTTGCGCGGCTAGAATGTTTTGGCCGGCGGCGGCGAACGACCCGGTGATCTTCGCGAACAATCCCGGGCGGTCCCACGTGCAGATGCTCACCGAGGTGAAGGCCTTGTCCGGCTCGTTGTGCCAATGGATGACCGGCTCGAGCGCCCGGTCCTCCTCCGCCAATTGGAAGTGCATGAACCGGTGGACGAGGGTCAGGTCGTTCAGCACCTGGCGCGCGTCATGGATGCGGAAGTACCGCGGCGGAAGCGAGTTGAAGTGCGACATTAACTCGTCCTCGCCAAAGCTGCGCGGCATGGTCGCCCTCACCTCGGCGGCCAGATCCTCGCGCCGCTTTGCCTCGGCGATCAAAAAGTCCGTGCCCCCCGCCAGCATGTGGAGCGTTTTGTTGTAGAGCGTGCCGAGGAGCGTGTCTTTGAAGCCGTTCCACAATTGCTCGCTGGTGCCCATGGAGTCGGCGAAAGTCAGGAGCGCGAGCATTTTCAGGTTCTCGGGCGTCTGAATCAGCCGGGCAAAATTGCGGATTTCCGCCGGGTCATCCAAGTCGCGCCGTTGCGAGGTCACGGCCATGGCGAGGTGATGCGCGATCAGCAGGCAAAGGGTCCCGGTGGCCTCGGTGTCCAGTTCCAGCCGCCGCGCCACGCGCAACGCCATTTTGGCGCTGGCCTTGGAGTGGTCGTCGCCCGGGTTCGATTTTCCGGCGTCGTGCAGCAGCAAGGCCAGATACAGTATCCACGGTCGCTCCAACTGGTGCAGGCGCTCGGTGTAATGACTGTAGGGCGGCTCGGTGGCGCGGGCGATTTTGTCCAGTTTTTCCAGGCACACCAGCGTGTGCTCGTCCGCCGTGTATTGGTGGAAAAACTCGTGTTGCACCAGGCAGGTGAGCTTGCCGAACTCGGGCAGGTAACGGCCGAGAAATCCCGCGTCATGCATCTCGCGCAACACCCGCGCCACATCCCCGCGCTGGTTGAGAATCTCCAGAAACGTTTGGTGAACGTGCGGATCGCGCAAATACTCGCCCTTCACCGTGTCGATATGGTGCCGGATCATTTGCGCGAGGCTGGGATGCAACCGCAGGCCGCGTTGTTGCGCGTGCAGGAAGACGCGCATCAACCGGCGCGGCTGGTCGCGAAACACGCGCGGGCTGGCCGCGTAAATCTCGCCATCAATGAATTTGAATCCATCAATGGGGTATTGCGCCCGCTCGCGCCGCGCCCGCAGAAAGCCGCGAAACGTGGGGAGGCGCCGCGGTTGCGGGATCAACGCCAGGCGCTGCTCCAGCGTGCGGGTGATGAGGTAAATGTTCCGCATGTGCGTGTAGAGCACGCGCATGAACTGCTCCAGGCGGCGGCTCGGCGACCGGTCGGTGTAGCCGAGGTCGTTGGCCACGGTCGGCTGCATGTTTTTGTGCAGCACATCAACGGGCCGGCCGGCGAGATAATGCAACTCGTTGCGCGCCCGCAGCAGGAAATCATACGCCGTGTCGAGCTGGCGCCGCTCGGTGGCGTTGATCAAATCAAGTTTCTCCAAATCCTCCAGCGACCGCGTCTTGTACTTGAAAAACGACATCCAGAGCAGGTTCTGGTAATCGCGCAGGCCGCCGCAGCCGTTTTTGATGTTGGGCTCTTGCATGCAGGCGGAGTTGCCGTGCTTGGCGCGGCGGGTGGCCTGGTCCTTCAAACGGGCCTCGATGTACTCGTCCTCGTGCCCCTTCACGCATTTCTTCAAGACCGCCGCCTGCATCGCGCGGAAAAGACCCTCGTCGCCGGTGATCAGGCGCGCCTCGATGAGCGAGGTCTTCGATTGCATGTCGGCGTTGGCCACCTTCACACAATCCTCCACCGTCCGCACCGAATGGCCGACCTTCAACCCGATGTCCCACAACAACCCGTCCGTCAGCAGCGAGAGATATGGATGCGGATGGTCGGGCGCGGTGAGCGCTCCGTTGTGCAGGAACATGATGTCGATGTCACTGTGCGGGTTCAGCTCCCCCCGGCCATAACCGCCAATAGCCACCAGCGCCACCGGCTAGTCCGGGAACTGGCCCGGCGGGGTGGAGGCGCGGATGGAATCGAGAACGTTGGTCAGCAGCACGTCGAGCATGGCCGCGCGCGCGGCGCAGACCTCCCGCCCCGAGCCGCCGCCGCGATGCATGATCTTCAACCGGTGCGACTCGACCTTCAGAAAATTCCGGTAGCGCGGGGCTTCCTCGGAAGGCCGC
Source organism: uncultured Verrucomicrobiota bacterium (assembly GCA_964566745.1). Classification (GTDB taxonomy): domain Bacteria; phylum Verrucomicrobiota; class Verrucomicrobiia; order Limisphaerales; family CAZMLP01; genus CAZMLP01. Next base: position 7,110 of record CAZMLP010000683.1, read on the forward strand.
CGGCCATCCGGCAGCTTCAAACGCTCGGCCGCGCTGGCCTTCATCCTGTCCAACAAACTCGGCATCCCGCAGCCTACGGAAGGGCCGAATTGAAGGCAAGGCCGCGCCACGATCCGTGCGGTCCCGCCTGCCGGGTTGCTGTTCGCGTCTTCGCCAAAATCGCGGGACCAGGCGCCTCCGTGAGCCGATTGACTCCGTAAATGAGTTGCCCGGGCGGAACTTTCCTCCGCCTCGCGCCTCTCAAGAGAAACCGGATGCGCGGTCATTCGCGATTGCCTTTTGGGGTCGCCGGATTCTAACCTCGCCTCGAATTTCGAATGCCGGGGCAATGCCCGGTCGATTGCGTCTATGTGCCCATGTGAAGCCCCGGAAAATCCCGGCCGGCGCGGATTTCTAACCAAGGCGGCCGCCGCCATCATCGGCGGACTGGCCGGCCTGTTTCCCGCCCTGGCGGGATTAACGGTCATTTTGGATCCGCTCCGCCACAAACAGAAGGCGGGTGGCTTTGCCCGCGTCGCCACGCTGGAGGGCGTGCCAAATGACGGCG
>CAZMLP010000684.1:0-8090 GCA_964566745.1 uncultured Verrucomicrobiota bacterium
GCGGGCGGCTGACCTTGCCGCTGACGGATCCCTCACGGGCCCCCATCGGTTCAACTTTTTTATCTGGTACCAAGACTTGCCTATGGCGATTCCGGGGCTCGTCCGCCGCGAAGCCGTCGTTCTTGGCCGTCTGAACGCGGCTCGCATGGCCCTGGCGGTTGAGCAATTTAGAGAATCGGAGGGCCGTTTGCCGCAAACAAATGCCGAGTTGTCCGGGCGCCAAAGCACGGCGCGACTCACCGATCCGTTGACGGGCGAGCCGCTGGCCTTCCAGCGGTTGGAAAATGGTTATCGGACCGGCACCAAGGAGCAGTTGAAGCAACCGGGCAAGACCCGTGGCCGTTCCGCTGGCGCGCAGGGGGTGGAGTTCACCGTCCCGAGGTGATCCGGCGCGCTCCGTGGATTTTTACCGGCGGTGTCAATTTTTGGCCGTCGGCGGGCGCCGCCTGGATTCGTCGCACGACTTGCCGACCGTGAATCACCCGCCCAAACGCGGCAAAGCCTTGACCGTCCGGATTGCGTCGTCCGCCGAAGTCCAATTCCGGCTGGTCGCCGATGCAAATGAAAATGTCCGAGGTCGCGGTGTCGGGACCGTCTCGCGCCATGGAGATTGTTCCATCCAAGTGACGGAGGCCAGTGGCGCTCGTCCGCTCCAGCGCAATCGGCGGCAAGCTCTTCGTGGCAAGCGCTGGATTCGCCTCCGCTTGAATCACACCGATCTTGTGCTGGTTGGTCGGCTGGTTGTCCGCGCGAACCGTCCGGTGAAATGATCCGCCCTCGTAAAAACCATTGTCCACGTAGTGGAGAAAATTGGCGCTGGTTCGCGGCGCGTGGAGCAGGTCCACTTCGACCACTATCTCTCCCAAGTCAGTGGACAGGACCACCCGAGGATTCTTGTCACGCCCGACGGCCTTTGAAGAGCTTGATGCGCAACCGAGCAGCCACAAACAGCAGGCCAACCAGGCGAACGACCCCGCAAGCCACGCAATCGGCAATGGGCGACGCCGGCCCTTGGTTTTCATAACGGCAGCCGCGGCAGCGTGACAACTCACGCCGCCGTGATCAATTGCCGCAGCACGAACGGCAAGATGCCGCCATGCTGGTAATAATCGATCTCGATGGGCGTGTCGATGCGGCAACGCACCGGAACATTTTCGACCGTGCCGTTCTTGCGAGTGATGCGCAACGTCAGGTCTTGCTGCGGCTTCAAGCCGGGACCCAGGCCAAGCACGTCATAAATCTCCGTGCCGTCGAGCTTCAGCGTTTGAGCGGTCGTGCCCTCCTTGAATTGCAGCGGCAGCACGCCCATGCCGACGAGATTGGACCGGTGAATGCGTTCGAAGCTTTGGGCCACCACTGCCTTCACACCCAGCAGATTCGTCCCTTTCGCCGCCCAATCACGGCTCGAGCCCGTGCCATATTCCTGGCCGGCCACGATGATCAGCGGCACGTGATCCACTTGATAGGATTTCGACGCGTCGTAAATCGTCACCGGATTTCCATGCTCCAGCTCGGGCGATTTGGCCGCGCCCGCCGGGCCGAAATAACGTGTCACCCCGCCCTCGATGCCGGGGACCATCAGATTTTTGATGCGGACGTTCGCGAAAGTCCCGCGAGTCATCACGCGGTCGTTGCCACGCCGCGAGCCGTAGCTGTTGAAGTCCTCAAAGACCACCCCGTTTTCCAGCAAGTATTTGCCGGCCGGCGAGGACTTCTTGATGGCGCCGGCGGGCGAGATGTGGTCCGTGGTGACTGAATCACCAAAGATGCCCAGCGGGCGTGCCTGGCGAATCTCGGCGATGGTGCCCGGCTGCATCGAAAAATCGACGAAGAATGGCGGCTCCTGAATGTACGTGCTTTTCCCATCCCATTGGTAAACCAGCCCGGTGCTGGAGGGAATCTCGTTCCACTTTGGGTTCTGTGACGCGAAATCGGTGTAAAGCCGCCGGAACACCTCGGGCTTGAGCGCGGATTGCATCGCTTCGCGCACCTCGCCCAAAGTCGGCCAGATGTCCTTCAGATAAACCGGCCCACTCCTCCCTTGCCCCAATGGCTCGTTGCCAAGGTCAATATCCACCCGTCCCGCGAGCGCGAACGCCACCACCAGAGGTGGCGACATCAGGAAGTTCGCTTTGATATTTTGGTGGACCCGCGCCTCGAAGTTTCGGTTGCCCGAGAGCACGCTCGCCGCGACCAAATCGTTCTTCACCACCGCCTCCTCGATGGTCGGGGCCAGCGGACCGGAGTTGCCGATGCACGTTGTGCAACCATAACCCACCAAATTGAATCCGAGCTGGTCGAGGTACGGTTGCAAGCCGGTCTTGTTCAAATAATCGCTCACCACGCGCGATCCCGGGGCCAGCGACGCCTTCACCAAATGGCTGACGCTCAATCCTTTTTCCACCGCCTTCTTCGCAAGCAAGCCTGCCGCCAGCATCACCGAGGGATTGCTGGTGTTCGTGCAACTCGTGATGGCCGCGATGAGCACCGAGCCGTGGCCCAGAGTCGCCTTGCCATGGCCATTGAGCGACACCTCGGCCTTGAGCGATCCAAGCTCGTCGGCGCGCTTGCCGAATCCATTTTCGGTGACTGGTTTGCTGAACGCGCTGGTGAACTCCTGTTTCAGCTTCGGCAACTCGATGCGGTCCTGCGGACGCTTCGGTCCCGCGACGCTTGGTGACACGGTGGCCAAATCCAGTTCAAGCACTTGCGAGTAATCGACCTGGCCCTTCGACGGGATGCCCCACAGCCCCTGGGCCTTGTAGTAATTCTCGTAAATGCGGCAATGCTCCTCGCTGCGACCGGTGGCGCGGAGATAATTCACGCACTCGGCGTCAATGGGGAAAAAGCCCATCGTCGCGCCGTACTCGGGCGCCATGTTGGCGATGGTGGCGCGGTCCACGAGTGGCAGCGCCGTGGCACCCGGCCCGAAATACTCGACGAACTTGCCGACCACTTTCGCCTTGCGCAGCAGTTGGGTGAGGGTCAGCGCGAGATCCGTTGCAGTCACACCCTCGCGCAACGCGCCGGTGAGATGCACGCCCACGACGTCCGGCGTCAGGAAGTAAACCGGTTGCCCAAGCATGCCCGCCTCGGCCTCAATGCCACCCACACCCCAGCCGACAATGCCCAAGCCATTGATCATCGTGGTGTGGGAATCCGTGCCCACCAGCGTGTCCGGATAATAAACCCCGCCTTGCTCCAACACACCCTTGGCGAGGTACTCAAGGTTCACTTGATGCACGATGCCAATGCCCGGCGGCACCACTTTAAAAGTGTCGAACGCCTGCATGCCCCACTTGAGAAATTGATAGCGCTCCCGGTTGCGCTGGAACTCGATTTCGAGATTGCGTTGATAGGCGTCCGCGCTGCCGTTGACATCCACCTGCACCGAGTGATCCACCACCAAGTCCACCGGCACCAGCGGCTCGATCAGTTTCGGATTTTTCCCCAGTCGCGCGACCGCCGACCGCATCGCGGCCAAGTCCACCAGCAACGGAACCCCCGTGAAATCCTGCAACACAATGCGCGCGACGACGAAAGGAATTTCCGCCGTGCGCGATTCCGAGGGCTGCCACTTGGCCAATTCGCGGACGTTCTGCTCTTGAACCTTTTTCCCGTCGCAGTTGCGCAACACCGATTCGAGCACGATGCGAATGGAAACCGGCAGTCGGGAAATCGCGCCAAGACCGGCCTGTTCCAAAGCGGGCAAAGAATAAAATTGCCCCTGCTTGCCATTGCCGAGGTCAAAATTTTGGAGGGTGTTGGAAAAATTGTGAGGTGTCGTCATATAGTGCTCGCCAAAAAAACGCCCCGCCCGCGGGCGGTGAAATCCGCGACGAAAATGAGGGGTGGTCAAACGGGTGTCAAGCCACCGAAAACCTCACTTTTCGCTTTATTAGTTGAAAAATGCGCCGATTTACGTATGGTAATATTCGCAATGTCGGCACCAGACGTACGCCAGTTGTATCGGAAAGCCTCGGGTGGGGATCCCTATGCTCAGTACGAGTACGGCCTTCTCCACACGACCGGCACCCACGTTCCCCGCGACCCCGTGACCGCCGCGCAGTGGCTGGGCAAGGCTGCCGAGGCCGGCGTGGCCGATGCCCAATTCGTCCTGGGCGCCCTCTTTGAAAAGGGCCAGGGAGTTTCGCAAGACCAGTCCAAGGCCATTCAATGGTACAAGCGGGCCGCGAAGATGGGGCATGTGGGAGCGCAATTCAATTTGGGATTCTGCTATGAAACCGGCGCCGGTGTGCAGAAAGACATTCCCACCGCCCTCGCCTGGTACCGCATGTCGGCCGAAAACGGTGACGAGGACGCCAAAGAGGCGATCAAGGAGCTTGCTGGACCGGATTTTGATTTCGCCAGCCAACCTGTTGTGGCCGTCTTGGAAGAACCACAACCGGTGGATATAAATGACCCGCTCGTTCAATATCAGACGGGCCTGCATTTAGCCGCAGTATCCAATCCTCCCAATTACACCGAGGCCGTCCGCTGGCTGCGCATGTCGGCTTACCAAAATTTTGCCGAGGCGCAATTCACCCTTGGGTCGCTCTACGATCGCGGACAAGGTGTGGAACGCGATGTGGCCCAGGCGGCGCAGTGGTATCTTGCGGCCGCGCGCAACGGCCATTCCAAGGCGCAATACAATGTCGGCTGTGCCTACGAGACGGGCGAGGGAGTCGATCCCGATGTTGACGAGGCGATTCATTGGTATCGCCGCGCGGCAGATCAAGGCAACACGGACGCGATTGACGCCTTGGCGGCTCTCAGCGCCCAGCGCGCCGCTTCCCGCGTTCTCTCTGCCCCCTCGGCGGAAGTGCCTCCGGTGGTCGAACCCCGGTTCGATCCCGCCATATTGCGAAATGCGGTGGCCGAAAACGGGCGTAACGGTCACAGCCATTTGGAGACGGCGGCGGCAACGCCGGCTCCGGCAGAAGCCACGATCGCGGCAGCAATGCCAGTCCCGGAGGAAGAACCAATTTTAGTTTTAGCAGAAGCTTCCGATACACAGGCGATAGGGCAGCCGGCGGAATCCTTGCCTGCCGATTTGCAGGCGAGTCTAGTGGCGGTTCCAGCCGAGTCCGTTAACTCAAAGCTTATTCCTGTGCTAGCGGATACCACGGCCATCGAAAACCCGATTGTCGCCCTGCCGGTGGAAACCACCTCGGTCGAGCCAGCGGGAAACATCATCGTTGCGGCGGCTTTCAATTTGGCTCCGGCCGAAGTTTCTACGCCAAACAAAGATCTGGCGATTGTTCCGGAGCCTGCTCCAGAAGCGCCGACCGAAAACTTCCTGGCCGATTCCACTGTTGTGGAGCTTCCCCCCCAGCTTTCTCAGCCAGCCAAGACTCCGGTGGTGGAGTCGGCGGTCATCGTCGGGTCCGCGCCGGCCGAAGCTCCCGAGGCTACAGTCGCTCCGATCGAAGAATCGGCCCCTGTTGTGACTCCATTGGCAGCGCCGATTACGGAGACTGTCGTTCCCGCCTCCGCAGTATCAGAGACCTCGATTGCACCCTCTCAGCCGGTTGAAGCTCCCGCCGCCGAACCAGTCGTGACGTCGTCGGAATCTGTGCCCGCTCCACAACCGGTTGTGGAAACGCGCGCCGAGAGTCTGCCAGTTGTGGCCCCGAGCGAGACCGTTCCGGTTGCGATTGCATCTGCCATCCCAGTGATTTCCGAGCCTGTCGTCGCTCAACAGCCTGCAGCGGTTAAGCCCGAAGCCGTAAAAGCTCCGGTGACACTTGCTGGCCGGCTGGCGTCGCTGCCCGAGCCTAAATCAAATTCGATCGCCCCGACCCTTCCCGCGGACAAGACACCAGTCGCGGAATCGATGGCCATCTCGTCCAAGATCGAGACGATTCCAGCGACTGCACCGGAGCCTGCAAAATCAGCAGAAGCGCCAGTCGCTCCGGTCCGTCCGGCCAAACTTTCCCTCGCGGACCGGCTCGCTGCCTTGCCTGAGCCGCCAGCGAGCAAGCCGCTGATCAAGCCATTCGTTCCAAAGACGTTGGTTCCGGAACCGGTGGCCAAACCCCTGCCAGAAGCCGTCATCGTGCCAACGGCGCCAGTGGCAGAGGCATTGCCGGTTATTCCGGTGGTTACCACCAAGGCCGTCACGGTGCCCGCCATTGAAGCTCCAGTTCCAATTACCCCTCAACCCGACTCGACGCCACCCCTGATGGAGACAACTGTGGCCGAGGCGTTCGTGCCGAAGCCAAAGGCCGCTCCGCTTCCGCTGGAACCCGTGGTTACGCCTGCCGTGCCGGTCATGGTGATTGCGCCGGTTGGGACCACTGCCCTGGACGAAGCCGTTATCACGGACGCCGAGAAGATTCCTGCCGAACCCGTGCTTGTCCCGGCTCCGGTCGTGGCTCAGGTGCCTGCGACCGAAGCTTCCATCACGGAGCCAACAACCGTTTCCCCGTCAGATTTCGTTGTTCCCACCGGTTCTGCCCAAGCTTTGCCGGTGGTTTCCACTCCCGCCCCGGAAGTGGCCATTGTTACCGAGACGCCTGCCCCTGTGCCGGTGTCAAAGAATGACGGTGCCGCAGCGAAGCCCGGGGTGATCGAGGCGCCGGTCGCCCCGATCCAAGCGCCCGAGCCGTCTCCCGTGTCCAGCAACGACACGAAGCCGGACAGCGGGCCAGTCGCAAATTCTCCGGTCGAATCGTCAACCTCCACTGATCCTATGCCGTCCCCTGCCACTGAAACTCCCGTCGCCCCTGAACCTACCGTCACCGTCGATGAGACGCTGCTGCAATCCGCCGAGCAAGGCGACAAGGCGGCGCAACTCGAATTGGCGCGCAAATACCTCAAGGGCGATGGCGCTCCCCAAGACCCCGTCGCCGCGGCGATGCTGCTGCAACTCGCGGCCGACCAGGGTTCCGAGGAGGCGCAGTTCACGCTTGCCGGGTTGTGTGACTCCGGCAATGGCGTGCCGCAGAACTTCTCCGAGGCCGCCACTCTTCTTTACATGGCGGCCGAGGCTGACTACGTGCCCGCCCAATATCGCCTGGCGGAAGTTTATGACGCGGGTCGCGGCGTTCCCGCCAGTGTGACCGACTCCTCGCGCTGGTTTGCGCGCGCCGCAAAGAAAGGCCACGTCGGCGCCCAGTTCATCATGGGCGAGCGCTACGAGAAAGGTCTCGGCATCGACCAGGACTGGGACGCGGCGGCGATCTGCTATTCCAACGCCGCGCAAAACGGCCACGTTCGCTCCCAATACAAACTCGGCACTTACTATCAAAACGGCCGGGGGGTGGACAAAGATTTCACCGAGGCCGCGAACTGGTTTGAAAAGGCCGCCGAGTCGGGTGACATCGAGGCCGCCTACTCGCTGGGCGAAATTTACTATAACGGCACGGGCCGCGAGCGTGATTACATCTCCGCGATGGAGTGCTTCCGTGCCGCCGCCGAGGCCGACCACACCGGCGCCCAATTGCATTTGGGATTCTGCGCCGAGGAAGGCCGCGGCATGCCGCAGGATTACAGCGCCGCGGCGCAGTGGTATCGCAAGGCCGCGGTGAAGGACAATGTCCAGGCCCAATACCGCCTCGCCGTCTGCTTGGATGTGGACCGCGGCAACGTCGGCCCGATGGCTGACTCAGTGACTTGGTATCGCAAGGCCGCCGAGCATGGCACGATGGAGGCAGTGCTTCGTCTGGCCCAAGTTTTGGACGAGGGCGTCGGCGTTTCCGCCGATTATTCCGAGGCTTCACGCTGGTTTCGTGTCGCCGCCGAGCGCGGCTTGGTCGGTCCCCAGGCGAAACTCGCCGGTTATTATGATCGTGGCACGGGCGTCGCGCAGGATTACAAGGAGGCGGCTCATTGGTGGCTCGCCGCCGCGAAGCAAGGTTTGCTTGAGGCCGAGTTGCAGTTGGTGCGCTATCATGATGACGGCCTTGGCGTTCCGCAGGATTTTGCCGAATCGTTCAAGTGGCTCACCGAGGCCGGCAACCAACTGCACCTGCCCTCGCAGGTGGAATTGGGTGTCCGCAGCGAGCATGGCAAAGGCGTGACCCCGGACCCGGTGGACGCTTACAAGTGGTTCAACCTCGCCGCCTCGCTGGGATCGGCCCAGGGCC